>JAYZHR010000001.1:0-7553 GCA_036166355.1 Verrucomicrobiota bacterium
CCGATATAGATAGTCATGTAACATTGGATCTTAGAGCAAGTTATCAACTTCCATATGATGTTGTGGCATCGGTGGGTGTTTTGAATCTGACAGATGAAGAACCTCCTTATGCGAAGGCAGCTTTTGCCGATAACTATGATCGCGATCTACATGATCCAAGGCAAAGGTTTGTGTATTTCAATCTTAAGAAGTCATTTTAATTAAATAATTTGCCAAAACCTCCCTGCCATAATCGGCGGGGAGGTTTTTTTGTAAATGTATAAGTATCGCTGATTAACAGGCTGAGCGTTGACACCGTCCATGTGTTTCCATAGCGTCTCTGCGCTAATAAGGGAAACCTCAGATTAATTTTGGGGTCTCATATAAATAGACAAAAAGAAATGTCGAATACCATTCTAGTGGGCGCCCAGTGGGGCGACGAAGGCAAAGGCAAGATCATTGATTTCATGACCGAGCAGGCGGATATCGTAGTCCGTGCTCAAGGTGGAGCCAATGCGGGGCATACGGTTATTGTTGGAAAAACCCAGTACATTTTACACCTTATCCCTTCTGGAATTTTACGGAAGCGGACAAAGTGTGTTATCGGTAATGGAGTAGTGGTTGATCCGATCGGATTAGTAGAAGAGATAGATGGATTGATCAAGGCTGGCATCAATCCTAAGGGCCGATTACATGTAAGTGATGCTGCCCATATGGTTTTTCCTTATCACAAGGCACTTGATGCCGCCCGTGAGGCCCTAAAGGGAAAAAATAAAATAGGAACTACAATGCGCGGTATTGGTCCTGCTTATGGTGATAAGATTGATCGTACGGGACTTCGTATGGGAAGCATACTTGATCCAAAACATTTTGCCGACCAATTGGAAAAAAGTATTAAGCGTGCTAATGCCTTGCTTAAGGCCCTTGGCGCCAAGCCGATTCAGGTGAAGGCGGCACTTGAAAGTGTTCAAAAGGCTACTCGTCGATTGAAGCCTTATGTTACCAACACGTTTCAGATGCTTCATGAGGCGTCTGCTGCCAAGAAAAGAATTTTATTTGAAGGCGCTCAAGGCACATTTCTAGACATTGATCACGGAACTTATCCTTATGTTACATCCTCAAATACCACTTCAGGAGGTATGTGTACTGGTTCTGGTATTCCCCCAACGATGATCAATCGGGTAGTTGGTGTGGCAAAGGCTTATACCACGCGTGTAGGGGAGGGGCCGATGCCTTCCGAGGATATCACAGTGGGAGATCTACTTCATGGAATGGGCCGAGAGTACGGGGCAACGACAGGTCGTGAACGCCGTTGTGGTTGGTTCGATGCGGTTACCGTCCGACAGGCTGTTATGGTCAATGGTATTACAGACTTGGCTGTGACGAATTTTGATGGCTTGGATACATTGCCAGAGATTAAAATTTGTGTCGCCTACAAGTTAGGAAACAAGCGTTTCGAACTTCAGCCAAGCGATCTTAAAGTGCTTAGCAAATGCAAACCGGTTTATGAGACATTTCCGGGCTGGCAGGAACCCACAGATAAAATACGCAAGTGGAAGGATCTCCCGCTGAACACCCGTCGTTATGGGCAGGCCCTTGCTAAGCTTACGGGCACCAAGCTGCGATTCGCTTCGGTTGGTCCGGCTCGTTCGCAGACGATCACTCTTTAGCTTCTTTTGGCAAAGTGCATGCATAATGCTCCACAACTTAGTGAAAAAGCCCTAGCCGTTTTACCAACGCATATTGCGATTATCATGGATGGTAATGGCCGGTGGGCTAAGGAGCGCGGCTTGCCTAGAGTTGAAGGGCATCGCCGCGGAGCTGAAGCAGTGCGAGCTGTCTTACGTGCTGCATCTCGGTTCGGAGTAAAATATCTCACACTTTATGCTTTCTCGGTTGAGAATTGGAATAGACCGCAAGACGAAATAGACACATTAATGAAATATCTCGCTCGATATTTAAAATCGGAACAGCGGGAGATGGCTGATAACAATGTTCGGTTGCAGGCTATTGGTCAGACGGAAAGACTTCCTGAATTCGTAAGGGAGCAACTCGAGGCCACCAGAGTATTCCTTGAGAAAAGCACAGGTACAACTCTTACACTCGCTCTTAGTTATGGGGGGCGCACCGAGTTGGTGGATGCTGTTCGCAGCATTGCAGAAAAAGCGTTGAAGGGGGGGATTGTTCCTCAAGATATTTCCGAAGAAACAATTTCAGAGCATCTTTACACTTCGGGTATGCCTGATCCGGATTTGCTTATACGAACCAGTGGGGAAATGAGAATAAGTAATTTTTTATTGTGGCAAATTTCCTATGCTGAGTTAGTGGTGACCGACAAGCTTTGGCCGGATTTTGATGAGTTGGAATTTTGCGCAGCGCTGGAAGAGTTTGCTGTGCGCAACCGGCGTTTCGGAAAAGTTTGACGACCTTAGTCCAACTGACTGAAACTCTCTTGTAGATCAAATGCCTGAAGCCGAAACCCATTCACAAAAAAACACTTCAAAAGCGGCAGTTTTCCTGCGGCGACTATGTACAACCGTAGTTTTACTTGGTGTAGTTTTTTTTGGATTGCTTAGCGGAGGCCTTTTGTCGGTTGCTCTAGTTGGCGGATTGATCATGGTGCTTAATATCATCGGCCTGTTGGAATTTTATGGAATGGTTAAGGAGAACCAATTGCCGTGTTATAAGTGGCTAGGCATCTCTGGAGGAATTGTATTGATAGGCATACCTTTTTTGTATCTTTCCAAGTTAGCCGATAGGTGGTGGGGGGGAAGTATTCCTACAATGGCTAACATAGTCGAGATGGAGGTGATTATTTTTGTTGGATTCATGATGATTTTACTCATTAGAAGAGTGGTTACTCATCCGGCCCCCACTATTTTTTCAATTGTTGGCGGAACAATGTTGGGCGTGTTATACGTCTCGGGGCTTCTCGGTTTTATTCTGAAGATTTTCTTTTATCCGGCGCCGGATGGAGTTCCCTTTGACGGCGGAATTTGCCTGCTATTTTTTATTCTTGTCACAAAGTGTAGTGACATGGGTGCCTATTCACTGGGATCATTGGTTGGACGCCATAAAATGATTCCAAAGGTAAGTCCTGGAAAAACATGGGAAGGGTTTTTTGGCGCCATTATTTTGTCCACAGTTGTTGCTCTAGTATTTGCGCATTATTTTGGAGAATCGAAACTCGGCGGGATGAAGATTATTCACGCTGCCGTTTTGGGCCCGCTGCTGGCTGTGGGTGCCGTGTTAGGAGATTTGGTTGAGTCAGTCTACAAGCGTGATTCTGGGGCAAAAGATTCTGGGGCTTTTTTTCCAGGGATTGGAGGGATCCTCGATTTGATTGACAGTTTGTTACTAACCGCACCGATTATGTTCCTTTACCTCCGCTTTGTTCTATTCAATGACTAGTCGAACTTAAAAATGAGAAATGTCGTTCTATTAGGTAGCACAGGATCTATAGGCACTAGCACCGTGAAGGTGGCGGAGGATTTGCCGGATGACATTCGCCTAGTTGGCTTGGCAGCGGGAGGCAATGAAAAATTACTATTGCAACAAGCTCAACAATTCCGCCCTGAATTAGTCTCGATCGGATCAGCTGAAAAAGCGGAAGCTCTACGTAATCAGCTTGATAGCAGCATCGATGTTTCTTGGGGAGAAGAAGGATTGATAAAGTTAGCTACTTTGCCTACAGCAGATATTGTATTGATTGCTATCGTAGGAACGGCTGGACTCCAGCCTGCTTTGGCTGCCATTCGCGCCGGAAAAGACATAGCAGTTGCCTCGAAGGAAATCCTAGTTATGGCTGGTGAGATTGTAATGGAAGAGGCTCGAAAACATGGAGTAAACGTGTTGCCGGTGGACAGTGAGCACTCGGCTATTTTTCAATGTCTTGAAGGGCAGGCAGTTGAGTCTGTTAACCGGCTTATTTTAACTGCTTCTGGTGGGCCTTTTCGTCAAACGCCAATTGGAGAATTTTCTGCAATTACCGTTGCCCAAGCTTTGAAACATCCATCGTGGGTTATGGGCCCGAAGATCACAATTGATTCCGCTACGATGTTTAATAAAGGGCTCGAGATGATTGAGGCTCGTTGGTTGTTTAATATTCCGATGTCACAGGTTGATGTCATTATACACCCTCAGAGTGTTGTGCACTCGATGGTAGAGTTCATCGATGGATCAATTCTTTCTCAGCTTTCAATGCCAGATATGTGTTTGCCTATTCAGTACGCCCTAACTTGGCCAAGTCGAACAAGGAGCAATAGGGTGCAAACTAATCTGGCCGCATTAGGGCGTTTGGATTTTGAGGCGCCGGACTTGGCAAAATTCCCCGCAATTAAACTGGCGCAAAGAGCTGGTGAAATTGGAGGCACACTGCCGGCAGTTCTCAATGCGGCCAATGAAATTGCAGTTGATGCTTTCTGTAATGAACAAATTTCGTTCACTGGCATTGCAGAGTCAGTCAGTGAAGTGATGACCCGACATGAGGTGATTCAGCATCCGGCACTTGAAGAAATCATTGAAGCAGATCGATGGGCACGTGAAACTGCGTGCGAATTGATCGGACTTGGCCAAGCAACAGTCTAATGCCAACTATTGAATCCATAGAGACGCACGATTTTAGGCGCAAGCTCAAGGATGGGGCTGGCTCCGACGCGGTACATACCGACCCATCTTATGGCTACGGTACAACCCTGATAAAAACAGACACAGGTTTAACCGGCACAGGAATCGCCTATACACTTGGTGCAGGCACAAATCTAGTATGTGATGCGATCTCTATATTGGCAGAAACTCTCAAAGGCCGAGAAATTGAGGAATTGATGGCCCAGTTTGGTGCAGTACAACGTTCGTTGGCAGAACATCCGGGGTTGCGGTGGCTTGGGCCACACAAAGGAGTGACTCACTTGGCATTGGCTTCAATCACTAACGCCTGCTTTGACCTTTGGGCTAAGAGTAGAGGTGTGCCGATTTGGAAGCTTTTACTTGATCTATCACCAGAAGAAATCACTAGATTGATTGACTTCAGTTATTTGGAAGAAGTGTTAACGGCTAAGGAGGCTGCTGATATATTGTGTTCGTTTCAGGACACTCGTTCAGATCGTGAGGATGTCCTTAAAACAGGTTATCCTGGTTATGATACGTCGGTTGGGTGGTTTCAATATTCTGATGAAAAAATCCGTGACAATGCTAAAGCTGCAGTTGATGCCGGGTTCACTGCAATGAAATTAAAGGTTGGATCGAAGGACTATAAACATGATGTCCGACGTTCGTTCATGGTAAGGGAGGCGGTTGGGGATGAGATTCGAATTATGCTCGATGCCAACCAAGCTTGGCCCCTTCCTCAGGCGATTGATGCTTGCCTTGCTCTCAAGGAAATGAATCCATTTTGGATGGAAGAACCTACACAACCAGATGATGTTTCTGCTCATCAGAAATTGGCGCAAGTAATTGCTCCTGTGCCAGTGGCAGTTGGAGAGGCGGTGTCCAACAGAGTTCTATGGAAAAATTTTCTTCAAAGCAAAGCAGTTGGGATCGTGCAAGCTGATTGCACACGATTAGCTGGCATTAGTGAATGGCTTGCAGTCGTGATTATGGCTCGCAAGTTTCCGGTTCGTCTTGTTCCTCATGTAGGAGACATGGGGCAGATTCACCAGCATCTTGTATTATTTAGTCACATTGCCCTTAATCACGAAAAACTGTTCCTTGAATATATTCCGCACCTTAGGGACGATTTCGTCTATCCAGCGAACGTTGATGGAGGTCACTATATGCCGCCACAGGAACCGGGCTGTGGGACAGATCTTCACTTGTCTTGATGAAAAAGATTTTCTTATTTCTATTGATAACAGTTTGCCAAAGTGCAGCTGCTCCAAAAGTGCATGAAGAGCCCAATCCACTTGTGCAGGCCCATGCTCATAATGACTATTACCATAAGCGCCCACTACTCGATGCCGTGGCACATGGATTCTGCAGTGTTGAGGCCGATGTATTTTTGAATAAAGGCAAGCTACTTGTTGGGCATTCTCGATTAGAATTGCGAGAAAATCGTTCGCTAGAGGCACTTTATTTAGAACCTTTGGCCAATCGAGTGAAAGCAAACAAGGGAAGTGTTTACAAAACTAAAGCTCCATTTCACCTCATGATTGATTTTAAGACTGACGGAGTGAAGACCTACTTTGCGCTTAAGCCGCTGCTTGAGAAATACCGATTTATGCTTACGGAATTCGAGTCGGGCAAGACGAAGACAGGGGCGGTGACAATTGTGATCTCAGGTAATCGACCGCGTGAAGTGATAAAAGAACAAACTCTCCGTTTTGTTGGTTACGATGGTCGCTTATCTGACCTTGGCCATGGTGAAAGTTCGCATTTCATGCCTTGGATTAGTGACAGCTGGCGTTCGCACTTCCAGTGGCGCGGCCGAGGTGAGTTGTCTTTGGAAGAGCAAACCAAGCTAAGTCGTATTGTTCAACAGGCTCACAAAGATGGACAGAAAGTCCGCTTTTGGGCGGTGCCTGACAACCCTGCCGCATGGGCGGTGCTACAGAAAACTGGAGTAGACTTTATTAACACCGACCGGCTCGAGGAATTAGCCAATTTTCTTCGCAAGAACCAGCAAAAGAATCCCGGACTTGAATGATTAACAGAAGTTTAAATGCACTTTTTTTGGTTTGGGTTTTTAGCCAAGCGCTTGGTCAATCGGCTCAGCCGTTGCCTTTGCCTCAGAACATGCCTTGGAATGTTGTGGCCTTGAAAGAGCCGCCTAGGTTCGAGTGGATGAGACAGGATGGGAATGTCCACTCCATGCTTTACGAAGGAGAAAAATATTATGGAAAACCCACCCGTGTCTTTGCCTACTACGCTTCACCCAAGACGTTGGGCAAAGTTGGTTCCGAAAGGATGCCTGGGATTGTTCTAGCGCATGGTGGTGGAGGCACTGCGTTTGCCGACTGGGTAAAGTTATGGGCCGAGCGAGGGTATGCTGCTATTGCAATGGATCTTGCTGGACGAGGTGAGGGTCGCAAACGCTTATCGGCCGGGGGGCCGGATCAGAGTCACAAGGAAAAATTTAGTACGATCGATGAACCGAATGAGAATCAGTGGTCCTATCACGCAGTGGCTAATGTGATTCGCGGGCATTCCCTGCTGCGTAGCTTTGCTGAAGTTGATGCTAAGAATATTGCGCTTACAGGTATCAGTTGGGGTGGATATTTGACTTGCATTGTCGCTGGATTAGACGACCGATTTAAGGTAGCCATGCCGGTTTATGGTTGTGGATTTTTACGTGAAAATAGTGTCTGGAAAGTTGGAGAATTCGGTAAAATGACTGTCGCACAGTCGGATAAGTGGCATCGTCTTTGGGACCCATCACGCTACATTGGCTCTGCTAAGATGCCGGTAATGTTCCTCAACGGTACAAATGATTTTGCCTACCCAATGGACAGTTATGCCAAGACTTGTGCGTTGGTGCAGGGAATAAAAAATTATAGCATTCAGTTGAATATGAAGCATGGGCACATCTTTGATTTTCCAGAATTTTTTTTGTTTATTGACCAGTATATCCGTGGAGGAAA
>JAYZHR010000002.1:0-5885 GCA_036166355.1 Verrucomicrobiota bacterium
GGTTTTGGTTTAGTAATTTTGACTGGTTTTGGTTTAGGAGGGGCCGGTTTTGGTTTTGGCGGAGCGGGAGCTGGCGGGGCTACAGATGTTTTGGGAGCCATAATTTGATCTACAATCTCTGATGGGATTAGATCAATTACCTGAACTTTTTCCTCTCGTTTAGCCAAGAGCATAGGGCCAAGCACCAAGAGAGCTAATATCACTGTATGCAATACAAGTGATCCAGCTAAGTAACTACGTTTCAGTTTGCCCATTGTATCAAACCTCCTTAAATTTAATCCGGCTCTGTTCGCAATGAAACTCGAGTAATTTCGTTTCGTTTACATCGATTTAATATTGCGACGACGGATCCATAACTGCCTGCATTGTCGGCGCGGACATAGACCAAAAGATTCGGGTTGTTTTGATGGTCGTCAACCAATTTTTGTTCAATCTGATCAAGAGACATTTTCTCGCCCTCCAGCATGTAGATCCCAGCCTTATCTACTTCAACAGTGCGCACATCTTCTTTTTTTAGTGCTTTGTCTGGCTGACCTCCATCAGGCAGATCTAGTGACAAGCCTTGTTCCAACAGTGGAGTGGTGATGATAAAGATGATTAGCAACACGAACGCAAGATCAATCAGCGGCGTGACGTTGAGGTCACTCAACGTTACAAGCGAGTTGCGTTGTGAGAATCGGCGCATTTTGACTATAGTTTATTACTTACTAAATGGATTACTTGATACATGACTATTGCCAAAATAATTAATAGTCCAAGCTGACCCAATGTTATCTTACGTGAGCGGGCAAACATTTTTCTTTCTATTTTATTGAGCAAGCTTTTGTGAAGCCGGTGTCGACATTTAGGACATTGAGAAAGTACTCGTTGGACCTTTTCTCCGCATTTTTTACATTTGATAAAAAGTTGTGAATTACAGTACTCGCATTCCTTCAAGCCTCCCGGGTTCAAGTGGGAGCATTTAGGGCATAGCAACCCTTTTTCTCCTTGGACTAAATTCTTAGAGGGCATTAATTATTCGTCTTTTAAAAATTCATTTTCCATCCGGGATGCAAGTTCCTGTGCAAAGTTGTCCAATTCTACAGTAAAAATTCGGTGGGTATGAAGTAACATGTTGTATCCGAACATCGAAGGGATTGCGACTAATAGGCCGCATACGGTGGTTGCCAACGCAGCGGCAACGCCCGGAGCTACTGTTGTTAAGCTGGCATTTCCTTCTTGCGCGGCAGCGCTGAATACATCCATTACGCCCCAGACTGTTCCTAGTAGTCCGACAAATGGTGCACCGCTTACAGCAATTGCTAGTAAAATCAAACCGCTTTCGAGTTTTAGAGATTCTTTAGCAACGTCGCTTTCAAGAGTTCTTTTGACATGCTCCATGGTTTTAATAGTGGCGTATTTTTCGGAGCCTAATTCATCCTCATTGCCATTAGTTTTAAGTCGGCTTAACAAATCCTTACAGCCATTGTCGTATAGATTGAATAGGGGGCACCCTTCTACATGTATGTTTCGGTTGTGAATTACGAGTACCCCTTCGTGTTGATGAAACTCATCTGCGAAAAGGCTGTTGAGTTTGCGAGCCTGTCTGGTCTGACGAGCCTTTTGCAGCATGATTGACCAAACGATAACTGAGGATAAGGCAAGCAGGATAATGATTGCTTTCCCGGGGACCCCGGCTTGGTCCCATATATAAGGGATGCCGGATTGCACTCCAGCCTGTAAAAACATAATCATCACCGAAAAAGCCCACTGATGAGGCTTGCTCCTTGTGCAGATAGTTTTATTACCTCATGAACGATGGGTCAAAGGCAAACCGGTCCTTTTTGTATGAATTTTTTATGTCTTGTTTATTAATTTATTCCCGATTGGCAAAGCGGGACTGAGGATGATTTAATCGCGAGATGCAAAAGGATGAAATCGCCGATATATTAAAGGAGATTGGAGTATTCCTTGAATTGAAAGGCGAAAACCCTTTTAAGACTCGTGCTTATCAAAATGGAGCTCGAACTTTGGAGAATTTAAGTGAGCCACTGGACCAGCTAATTGAGGAGAAGGGATTAGGCAAAATTAAGGGGATTGGAAGTGCATTAGCGGAAAAAATCACCGAATTAGCTACTACAGGGAAGTTGGATTACTATGATAATCTAAAGGATTCAATACCTGAGGGGTTAATCGCTATGCTAAATATCCCCGGATTAGGACCAAAAAAGGTTAAGGTTGTTCATGAAAAATTAGGCATAGATACAGTTGAGGCTCTTGAGCAAGCCTGCAAGAAAAACAAACTCGCTGAACTTCCTGGATTTGGAGCAAAAACGGAGACGAAAATTCTTGAAGGCATAGAATTTAGACGCAATTACGCGTCGCACCATCACATTAGTGCTGCACTTCTGCTTGCCGAGCCCATTCTCGAAGAGCTTAGGTCACATCCTGATGTTATTCGCTGTAGTACAGCCGGAAGTCTTCGGCGCCATAAGGAAATTATTAGGGATATTGATTTTCTAGTGTCATCGAGAAACCCTGAGACAGTTATAGATTTTTTTACCAGTCAATCTGGGATCATTTCTATTTCAGCTAAAGGTGACACCAAAGCGAGTGTAATTCTCGAGGGTGGTATTCAGGGAGATTTACGAGTGGTAAATGATGAAGAGTATCCATTTGCACAAGCATATTTCACAGGAAGTAAAGAACACAATATTGGCATGCGTCAGCGCGCTATCGCTCGTGGGCTCAGGCTGAATGAGTACGGGCTATTCAAATGCAAAGAGGAAACGCGTGACCCTAAATTGCGAATTGATTGTAAAACTGAGGAGGATATTTTTGAGGCACTTGGCCTTGATTATATTCCGCCAGAACTGCGAGAGGATAAAGGGGAATTCGAAGCAGGAGAATCCCAATCTATCCCGAGACTCATAGAGTGGACCAGCCTTAAAGGCTCTCTTCATAATCACTCCAACTGGAGTGACGGCAATGAGTCCTTGGAAGAGATAGCGACCTATATGGACGATTTAGGTTGTGAATATTGGGCAATCACCGATCATTCACGCTCATCGTTTCAAGCTAATGGGCTCGATGAAAAAAGGCTTCGAGAACAGATGATTGAAGTACAAGTCATCAACCAAAAATTTCAGGAACAAGGTCGTTCATTTCGACTACTATCTGGTACTGAAGTTGATATTCTCAAAAATAGGCTCGATTTTGAGAACGACTTATTGGCGCAGTTAGACGTGGTTGTTGCCAGCTTGCATGTTGCTGGGAGTAATGAATCTGACAATACCAAGCGGTTGATTGCAGCTGCTGAAAATCCTTATGTACACATGCTTGGGCATCTAACTGGCCGACTTCTGCTTCGGAGAGATGCTTATCCAATCAATCAGGATGCTGTTATTGATGCTTGTGCAGAGACGGGGACTTGGCTTGAACTAAATGCCAATCCTTATCGTTTCGATCTTGACTGGCGTTTGTGGCAGCATGCCAAAGCTAAAGGGATTAAATGCGTAATAAACACCGATGCCCACAGAAATGAGCATGCTGGATTTTTGCGGCTTGGTACTGGAATAGCTCGTAAAGGTTGGCTTACAGCCAATGATGTAATCAATACGTTATCCTTAGAAGCACTTCGAAAGGAACTCGCGAAGAAAGCTAAAAAAAACTAACGGACCCATATTGCGCGGCCTATTTGAAAAGATCTTCAGCATCACGCATTCTTGACTCGATGAGTTTTACGACAGGCATAATTCGGGTAATTGAGGTCTTTTCAGTTTGGCCTCGAAAACGCTGCATTTTGACCTTAACAGCTGCAACGGGATCTCCATTTCTATCTCGAAGCGGGGCAGTTACTATTACTGATTTATTTTCACGAGCGTAGCCAAATTGGGTGGTCTTAACGACGTCTTCGATTATATTGCTTCCTGTTGTCCCAAGTTTAGATTTGTCCATGCTACCCGCTACTTTAAAAACTTCATTTGGTTTAGAGCGGGCGTAAATTTGTACATCTTCAATACGTTCCCATTTATTTTTTATCGTCTCGATCAATCGCTGCGCGAGGATGATCCTTGGTTTGTAAATGATCTTTGGATGAGCAAAGCTAGCAGTGGTATCCCGAAAAGTAATAAACCCTATTTTGCCTTTGAGTTGCTCACTGTCTGAAAAGGGGCTGCCATTATTAATCATAACTCCATTGTGATAGCAGGAAAAGCGGTCTGATTTACAAACGACACGTAGTGAGTGCCAATGGTTTTTAGGTAGGTTTAATTGGCCAAGACTGTTCCATGAGGTTACTTGTTTTCCGTCAACAACTTTGATCAACATTATTTGTCCTTCAATCGAGTTGATTAGCAGCGCATAAAAATTTTTTTCATCTTTGGCTCGAAAAACAATGCCTGCAATTTGTCTAAAAGCACCCCCATCGATCCGAACTCGTGTAGAATATGTGAAGTCACCGAACTCCGTGCCTTCATATAGGCATATCGGTGAACCATTACGGAGATGGCTGCTGGATTTTTGTGCTAGAATGCGGCTATTTGCTAGATTTTTGTTTCCTGAATCAGCTTTGGCAACAGATGATGGAGCGGGAGTCTCGCTTATCTGCCAGTTTGCGGGATCGCCTTTTCCGAGCAGAGAGGCCGAAAAAATCTTAGGTAATTTCCCCAATTCAGGTTTAGTGAAATCAAGTCGAAGTTCCTCTGATTTTAATTCTAATGGCCAAATGATAGCGGCTAGGAAGATGAAAATAAAACGGAACATGTTACGGCTAGGGTATCAAAACGAAAACGGGTCGCAAGTGCGACCCGTCAAAATATTTATTTATTGCTCTGATTACTCTTTCCAGATCATGTCGGCAACGGTGTGTCCTGCCGGGATAAATGGCAAAACATGTTCAGTATATGGCACAACAACATCTAGTACATAAGCCTCGTCAGATTCTAGCATACGCTGCAAAGCTGCCTTTAGATCGCGCTTGTACATTACGCGTTCGACTGGCAGACCAAACCCTTTGATCATTCCGACGTAATCTGGATATATTTGTTTCATGTCATCCGGATTGCCAAGGTATGTGTGGCCGCGGTTGCTATCGTAGAAGCGATCTTCCCATTGAACTACCATCCCGAGATGTTGGTTATTCAGAATAATAGCCTTAGCAGCAATTTTTTCAATTTTTGCAGTGGCTAATTCTTGTACGTTCATAAGGAATGACCCATCCCCGTCAATATCAATAACCTGTTTATCTGGTCGTGCTACTTTGGCTCCTAATGCAGCAGGATAACCAAACCCCATGGCGCCCAAGCCAGCACTGGTTAGTACCTGTCGCGGATTGTCAGATAAAAAGTATTGGCAGCTCCACATTTGATGTTGTCCAACTCCAGTGGTTAAAATTGCGTCGCCTTCCGTCAATTTATACAACTCCTCGATTACCATTTGAGGCAAGATCACTTCGTTTTCTGACCCAGATAGGTGATCCTTCATATGTTGAGATTTGATGACTTCCTCGGTGACTTTATAGCTAAATGGGGCCTTCTTCTTCCAAATGCCAACTTGTTTTTGCCAAGCATCAAATTTGGTTTGAAGTGGTCTTTCAGAGGTCATTTCTGCTAGCCGTTCAAGAGCGTATTTAACATCGCTTACGATTGGTAGTGTAACTTTTCGATTTTTGTTGATCTCAGATGGATCGATATCGATATGAACAATAGTCCCATGCTCGCAGAATTTTTCGACTTTACCGGTTACCCGATCATCGAAACGTACACCAAGAGCCAGTAGAAGATCAGCTCCATCGGCAACTTTGACCGAGTTGCCTTTTTTATCCTTCTCAAACTCACCACTGACAGCCCAATTAGCGTAGGCTGAACCATGCATGCCAAGCCAACGCAATGAGAGATCATGAGTTT
>JAYZHR010000003.1:0-24347 GCA_036166355.1 Verrucomicrobiota bacterium
CAGAGACAGAGAATAGCAATAGCAAGAGCTCTTGCGCCTGAACCAAAATTAATCATCGCGGATGAGCCTGTTTCGGCATTGGACGTATCGATTCAATCTCAGGTGCTAAACTTGTTGAAGGAACTTATTCAGAGTATGGGATTGACCATGATTTTTATCTCTCATGACTTATCGGTTGTGAAATATATGGCTGACCGAATTGCAGTTATGTATCTGGGGAAAATCGTTGAATTAGGTGACGCTACTGAGGTTATGAATAACCCTGTTCATGCCTACACTCAGGCACTGATCAGTGCGATTCCTTCATTAGATCCTAAGTCAGAAAGGAGTCGAACTAGAATTGTGCTTCAAGGTGATCCTCCATCTCCTATCGACCCTCCCAAGGGGTGTTCATTTGCAAAGCGAAGCTGGATTCCACATTCATCCAAGGATGCAGAGATGGATGGTATATTCATGGAGATTAAACCTGGTCATTTTGTTGAAGTTCATCCAGCTACGGTTGAAAACCATCGCAACTATCTGCCTGATTCAAAATTTGACACGAAATAAGATAAGTTTCGGGAGATTTTTTGGTGTTGTGTTAATGAATTGAATCATCGTTTTCAACGTCGTAAATCTCGTCAAATTCATCTTCGTGTTCCTCGTCTTCGCTTTCTGGTGGTTGTTTTGTGAATACGACACGTTCCCATTCTAACTTGGGACGCTTAAAATTGAGTATAATTCCAACTTCAAGTTCGGAGATTTTAAGTTGGTTTATAAGTTGATTACGGTCGTGGTGATTGATTCGGTCTTCAACTTTACAATCAACAATTACTTGGTTGAAGGCTATTAGATTGGTTTCAAACTGGCCGATTAATTGTTCCTTGTGTTTGAGTTCAAAGCTTTTGTTTTGTTCGAATGGAATATCTCGATCTTTAAACTCAATTGCCATGGCATTCTCATAAGGTTCTTTAGGAAAACCAGCTCCAACACTGTTAAGGACTTCAATTGCGCAACCGACTATCGCATATACCTCATCTTTGCATAGTTGCTTGTTATCTTTTGGCATCGATCAACCTTAGCTTTGCATTAATCTTTGGATGTTTTTGGATCGAGGGCATCACGCAAACCGTCCCCGACAAAGTTGAATGAAAAGAGAGCGAGCGCAAACATGATTCCTGGATAAATGAGCATCCATGGAGCCTCTCGCATTCGATCTGCCCCGTCCTTTATTAGCAGTCCCCAAGAAGGTGTTGGCGGTTGGACTCCTAAGCCTAAAAAACTTAAAAAAGCCTCAAGAAGCATCACTGCTGGTATAGTTAAGGTAGTGTAAACGATTACCGGGCCAAGCACATTAGGAACCATATGCCTAAAGATGATGCGTCGAGTTGGTAGCCCAAGGGAGATGCAAGCTTCTATGAATTCCTGTTTTCTAAGACTTAAGACTTGCCCTCTAACAATGCGAGCCATTGTGAGCCATTCAACTGCGCCGATAGCAACGAAGAGAAGCAGCATGTTCCACTGACCAGAAATCGAAAAATCGGAACCCTGATCGCGGAACCAAGCATCAATAGTGTCGCCTAGATCCTTGGCAAATACCATTAGCAGTATAACGAAAATAGCAAACGGCAGTGAGTAAAGGATATCGACTATCCGCATCATAACACGATCAATATTTCCGCCGAAATATCCCGAAATTGTTCCGTACCCGATTCCAATTGTCAGGGAAACTACTGTGGCTACAAGGCCTACCATTAGTGAGATCTGTCCGCCCTTAATTATACGACCCAGTTGGTCTCGGCCCAGATGGTCTGTTCCCAAGATATATTTATCGAGACTTGGTTCCTGCATTTTTAGTTCAAGTTCCTGATAAGTGTAGTAATTATCTTCTAAAAAAAATGGTCCAATGAACGAGAATCCAACAAGCATTAATATGAATATGCCTCCGAGTAATGCCATTTTATTTTTACGAAGGCGGTGCCAGGCTCCAACCCAAAGCGACTCTCCTTTTTCCACCTGGGCGAGCGTGCTTTTTTTGACCGGTTTTGAAGTTTGAGTCACGGCTTAGGAATTAAACTTAAGTTTTGGATTTAGGATTACTTGCAGGATGTCGACCATGAGGTTTAGAACGATGATCAGTGTTGCGTAAAACATTACTACTCCCAGTACCAATGTATAATCGCGATTAAATGCACTCTTAACGAAATCCTGCCCAAGTCCAGGAATATTAAAAATGGTTTCGATCACAAATGAGCCAGCAATTAATCCAGCGACAGCTGGGCCCATGAAGCTAATTACCGGAAGGAGTCCCCCACGTAGTGCGTGATACATTACAACACGGAGCGCCGATGCTCCTTTGGCTTTTGCTGTTCGTATGTAATCTTGTGTGAGTATGTCTAGCATTCCTCCACGAGTCAGCCTTGAAATATAAGCAGCATAAAATAGACCAAGAGTTAGTGATGGGAGTATCATATCGCTTGAGAAAAAAATGTCTCCATCAAAGCCTCCCCAGCCGGTAGCTGGTAACCACTTTAGTTTTAGAGCAAAAATTAAAATTAGAATTGGTCCCATCACAAAAGTTGGGAGGCAGATGCCGATCATCGCCAGAGAGGAGGGGATGTAATCAATATATGAGTTAGGTTTTAGTGAAGCGATAACGCCAAAAATGACTCCAAGAAAAAGTGCAATACATATCGCGAAAAATCCAAGCTTGGCTGAAACTGGAAACTTCTGACTGATAATGTCGCCAACAGTTCTGGATGGATATTTGAATGACTGTAAATTAGGCAGATTAATTAAATATTGATAGAACTGAACATATAACGGCTTATCAAGATTGAATTGTTTGTTTAATTGTTCACGTACTTCAGCGGTTACTTGTTTGTCGTCGTCAAATGGGCCGCCTGGGGCTAAGCGGCACATGAAAAATGTCATCGCTGCGACGCAAAGCAATACGGGTATAGTCTCGAGAACTCGACGTAGGATGAACTTGAACATTGTGAAGCGCTTCGTAGGTTAAAATGCGCGTGAGTGTTTATTATTCTAGTAAGCTTAAGTCCAGGTCAATGTGCTTCCATGGATGATGGTCCAAGATGTTGGCATGCCAGTTTTTGACTGCTGGATGTAGCGCATAAACACGCGTATAAATATAGATTGGAATGATTGGTAATTGATCCATTAGTATTTCCTCTGCTTCTTGGAACACCTCTAATCGGGTGGATGGATCCTTGGTAACTGCAGCCTTTCTGATCAATTCATCGTATTTTGGGTCTGCCCATCCGGTTTGGTTTTGTTGACTCCAGGAGGTCCACATATCAAGGAAAGTATTGGGGTCGGGGTAATCACCAGTCCATCCAGCACGGCTTATCTGGTAATCCATTTCGCGTTGACGATCTAGGTATACCTTCCATTCTTGATTTTGGAGGGTCACATTAATGTTTAGGTTTTTCTTCCACATTTGTTGAATAGCCTCGGCAATGATGCGGTGGCCTTCGGTAGTGTTATAGAGCAGCTCCAGAGAAGGGAATCCTTCTCCATTGGGATAGCCGGCTTCAGCCAAGAGTTTCTGAGCTTCCTCAATGTCTTCCTTGAAACGAGCACGGGCTGTATATCCTGCCACACCTGGTGGAGTGAAAAAGGTTGATGCCATTTGTTCTCCTTTAGTGACATTTTTTACAATGCTTTCACGATCAATGGCCATGGCTAGTGCTTTACGGACTCTTACATCATCACAAGGTTTTTTGTTTACATTGAATCGATAAGAATAAGACGCCAAGTGAGGTTTGATCCTTAATTCATCATCATGCTCTTTTTTGTAGGTTGCGACTTTATCAATGTGTAGATTGTATATGTTGTGTAGTTGGCCAGCTCGAAAAGCATTCTCTTGAGTCGTTTCTAACTCGATTGCGAAAAAGTGAATCTCATCTAGCTTGGTTGTTTTTGCGTCCCAGTATGTAGAACTTTTTTCCACAACCAATTTCCGTCCTAATTGCCAAGATTTAAGAATGAAGGGGCCATTACCCACGAAGTTTTCCGGCTTGGTCCAACCGCTTCCACGTTTGGTCATTCCATCATGTTTTTCAACGGTGGCGATATGCACTGGGAACCAGGTGTAGTGATTGAGCAGCGAAAGAAAATAGGGTGTTGGTGCATTGAGACTAATCTGGAGTGTGCGTTCATCCTGAGCTTTAACGCCAACTTTTGAGAAATCTTTCAACTTACCAGTGCTATAATCTTCTGCTCCTTCCATTACGAAGAGCATATAGGCGTATTTTGATGCAAGTGCAGGTGTAAGGATTCGCTTATATGATTTTGCAAAGTCATTTGCAGTGACTGGATCACCATTCGACCACTTTGCATTTTCACGAATGTGAAAGGTATAAATCTTTCCATCCTCCGATACTTCCCATTTTTCCGCAACTCCTGGTACGGGATGAAGGTCAACCGGATCCTCGGCAACCAAGCCTTCTGTTAAAGCTGCAATTATGTGGTGTTCTGGCACACCGGTAACAACATGGGGGTCAACATCCTCAGGTTCTGAACCTACTGTAATTTTCAGGATTTTAAGGTTTTCACCAGCAGCATTTTTTTTTGTTCCCGAGCCGCATCCAGCTAGAATAATTGTTAGGGCAACTGTAGCGCCTAGAATAATTCGATTAATCATTTTCGATGAAATATATATGCCAATAGTATTGGTAAATAGTTTATACCAATGATACTGCGAAAAGCTTTGCCGCTTGACTAAGAGAAAGTCAATGAAAGGTGAGGGAAGAGTTCTAGGTGTTGAAAAAAAAGAACCGATTGGAGAGAATCATTCCCTTTAGATAGATAATGAGTACTGCATACACTCCTAAACAAATAGAGGAAGCTTTAACGGATTTGCCCGATTGGAGCTTCGCTTCGGACAAGATATCACGGGAATACAGCTTTAGTAGCTTTGTTGAGGCAATGGGATTTATATGTGAAATGGCCTTTGCTTGTGAAAAAGCAAATCATCATCCGGAGCTATCCAATGTCTATAATAAAGTAACTATTATGCTTACAACCCATGATGAGGGAAACAAAGTTACTCAAAAAGATGTAGAATTGGCTCAAGAGATTGAAAAAATAGCGCAAAAAAGAGCCTAAATTCGACTTTTGGTTTGTTAATTGATCGGAATTTTGGGATAAATTGGACTTGCGACAGTCGAAAGACAGGTGCGTTCAAAAAAAAACTAAATTGACCAAAAAAGGGGTTGACTGCCCCAAGTGAATCTGAGACTTTGGCTGCGCATACGGAAACCTTTCTAGTTAAATGAGAACTAAAACACTACTATTAACAGCATTTGTCGGCGCGTTAGGATTCACCGCAGCTCAGGCTCAGGTGTATTCAGTAAACGCGGTAGGTTATGTAAATAAGAGCATTCCGGCCGGTTTTTCGATCGTTGCCAATCCTCTAAACAATGGTGAAAACAAGATTGCCGACGTTTTCGGCGCCAATCCTGGAGCACTAACTGTTTATCGCTTTGGTGATGCTGGATTTTCAATCAACTCTTATGATGCAGATTTTGAAGAGTGGGATAATGGTGATGACACAATTAACCCAGGCGAAGGTTTCTTCGTTCTAAACTCTGGTGATGCATCAAATGTTACTTTTGTTGGAGAAGTTCCACAAGGTGACCTAAGCAACTCACTACCAAAGGGCTTCTCAATCCGCAGCTCACAGGTTCCACAGTCTGGCAAATTAGATGCCGATCTCGGTTTTCCAACAGACGAAGCAGTAACTGTATATCAGTTCGGAGCAGCAGGTTATAGCATTAGCGCATATGACGCTGACTTCGAGGAGTGGGATACAGATGACGGTGCAGGCCCTGTTGTGGGTGTGGCAGAAGGATTTTGGGTGTTGCGTAGCAGTGCAACAAACTGGACTCGTTCATTCAGCACTAGCGAATAATCGCTGGTAGATAATAGAAATAATAATTTTTGGTATTTTACCAACCAAACCAAGAAAAATGAAAAAATTAGTAGCATTATTAGCATGCACGGTGATTGCGACCTCAGCGTTCGCGCAGGGTACGATCAACTTCACTAACATGAAGCCAACTAAGCAGATCATCACAGATGCTGCTGGCGCAAAATTAGAAGGAGCATGGGCACAGCTTTATGCTGGTACTTCTGCTGACAGTCTTTCTGCTGTGGGAGCTCCTGTAGCTTTCTATGAAGGCACTAAAGCGGGTTACTTCAAGGGTGGTGTTGTTGATGTTGGATTCAATGGCGCAGGTTTCTTTCAGGTTAAGGCTTGGAAGGGAGCTGATTCTTTTGATGCAGCCTCTGGCACTAACGGTGCAGAAACAGGTATGTCTAATGTAATTGGGCTTACACCTGGTAATTCTCTAGCAAGCCCTCCTGGTCTTCCAGCTGACTTGGCAGGTTTGGAATCTTTCAGCCTAACAGTGGTTCCTGAACCAGGTACCATCGCTCTGGCTGTTTTGGGATTGGCGGCATTCTTTGTCCGTCGTCGCAAATAAATTAGTTGGTGTGTTCTCATTAAGCCGCCCGAGAGGGCGGCTTTTTTATTGGAGTTATTAAGTTTTTAATTCACTTAATGATGGAAATCTTGTTGCTGATTTCGAGATAATTTTCGCAAATTGAATCAGCTCCAGCTTTAATAAGTTCTTCGGATGAAAATGTGTTTGTTATAGCAATAACATTCATTCCAGCTAATTTACCAGCTCTAATCCCATTGACTGTATCTTCAATCACGCAGCAATCTTTTGCTTCAATATTCAAGCGTTTGGCTGTTAATAAGAAAATTTCAGGAGAAGGTTTCGGCATCGCCACATCTTCTGAACTGGTGATGCAGTTGAAGTATTTTCGGAGATCTTGCATATTTAGTACTTCGTCGATGATTCGATGGATGGATCCAGATGCGAGCCCCAGCGGATAAGTAGATGCCAATTCTTGGATTAAGTTTAGGACTCCACGGAAGATTGGTTTTTTATCACGAATTAATTCAATAAGTCGTTTTTCGCGAAGTACCATCAGTTCATCGATGGTTTTGTTCGGATTATGTTTCTTGATAAATTCTTCCCAAACAACTCTATCGGATCGTCCATAAAATTCAGAAAAATTAATACTGTGATTGTCTCGATATCCCATGTTATCCCAAACTTCTAAAAAAGATTGTTCATGGAGCGGTTCGCTATCGACTATAACACCATCCATGTCAAATATGATGGCTTTGAATTGATTAGTATGCACAGGGGATGGTTTGGTTAATCTCAAAGTCCAATGGCCTTATTTTTTAATCTCTTGAGAACTTTCATTGTGCTATTAGAATCTCGTCCAAATTGATCATGTAGCTTGTTATATTCAGAAAACAATTGATCATATATTTTTTTATTTGAACTACTTGGACGGTAAATTTTTTTCCGTACTTTAGCCATATTTTTAGCGGCCTTGGTTATATCTGAATGAATACCTGCTGCGACTGTGCCATACATTGCAGCACCAAGTGCGCTAGCCTGATCACTAGCTGCAACCCTGATTGAACGCCCTGTAACATCTGAGTATATTTGTAGCATTAGTGGATTTTTTACTGCCAAACCTCCACAAGCAATCAGTTCTTTGATTATAACCCCTTGAGAAGTGAATGCTTCAATAATTTGCCGGGTACCAAAGGCTGTAGCTTCCAGTAGGGCGCGGTAAATTTCATGAGGTTTGGTTGCTAAAGTTTGCCCAATAAGTAAGCCGCTTAGGTCTGCATCAACTAATACTGAGCGATTGCCATTCCACCAGTCCAGTGCAAGCAGACCACTTTCTGCTGGTTCTAACTTAGCTGCTTGTTGTTCTAAATATTGATAGATATCAATTCCAGCTTTGTTAGCAGCTAGGCTTATTTCTCTTGGAATACAATTTTGAACATACCAAGCAAAGACATCCCCGACTCCTGATTGCCCAGCCTCATAGCCCCACAATCCAGGAATAACACCATCTTTAACAATTCCACAAACACCTTCTACAGGTTTTTCATTTTTTGCTGCAAGTAGATGACAAGTACTTGTCCCCATAATCATCACCAGTTTTTCGGTTGTAGTAACTGTGCAAGCTGGAACTGCTGCATGAGCATCGATATTTGCTGCGGCAACTGGAGTGCCTGGAAGTAAGCCCATTTTTTTGGCTATTTTTTTGTTCAAACCACCCGCATTGCTTCCTAGAGAGATAATTTCACTCTCCATCTTATCAGAAATTACATTCCTTAATTTAGGATTTAGTGCTTTGAAAAATGTCTTATTTGGATAGCCCCATTCATTTTTATTTTTTGAACGTGACACCCTCATAGCCTTGAATCCAGCGGCTGAGACACATCGTTTTTCCTGCCCTGTTAACTGCCAAACGAGCCAATCGCCAGCTTCGATGAATCTTTCGGCGGCATCGTAAACTTTAGGTGCCTCACATACTGTTTCGAGGAGTTTTGAGAAAAACCATTCGCTTGAATATTTACCACCATATGCAGTGATAAATTCTTCACCTCTTTTTTGGCCTATTTTATTGATATAGTTGGCTTCAGGCTGGGCAGCGTGGTGTTTCCATAATTTCACCCATGCATGGGGATTGTTACGCCATTTTTTTTGAGAACAAAGAGGAGTTCCATCTTTCAATGTTGGCAGCATGGTGCAACTTGTGAAATCTGTACCTATGCCTAGTACTTGTTCCGGCTTAGCTTTAGCTAAGCGCATAACTTTTGGGACCGCTTTGATTAAAACTGCGATATAATCTGCAGGATCCTGTAATGCAGTATGCGGTTTTAACCGTTTTTTGCTCCCTGGTAGTTCTTTTTCGATTACGGCATTCTTGTATGGATGATCTACCCAAGCAATTTCTTCACCGGTATCGGCATTTACTAGCAGGGCTCGACCGGAAAGAGTTCCAAAGTCGATACCCAAGACTAAACGTATTTTATTGTTTCCTTTAGCCTTAGACTTCATGCAGGCAGTGTGACAAAGCTGTTTAAGAGACACAAGCGGGAGCATCTATTAGATACAATTGAAACTGGCCAAGCAGCTAATCGGCTGGTATTTCAACCGGTATATGTTTGGTGAAATAAGAAATAATCAAGGAGAGAAAATCGATTACTCTGTACATGCTGGAAATTCACGTTCTGATTTCATTGCGATCATCGGCCATGGAGTAACCGGTAATAAAGATAGGCCTTTTATCGTCGCTTTGGCAGAAGGACTTGAGCTTGCAAATATTCCAACATTACGGATGTCCTTTACTGGTAATGGAGGTTCAGAAGGTAGATTTGTGGATTGTACTATTTCTAAGGAGACAGAGGACTTAGGCAGTGTGATTGATATGGTTGGTAATCGAAAGATTTGTTACATCGGCCACAGTATGGGAGGAGCAGTCGGGGTTAAACGGACAAGCAATGATTCGAGGATTAATGCTCTAGTTTCACTTGCTGGAATGGTGCATACAAAGGAATTTGCTCAACGTGAATTTGGCGAAGAAACACCTGACAAAGGTTGTATGTGGGAGGAGGAAAGCTGTCCACTCTCAAGTGTTTATATGAACGACATGGCTGCTTTGAATTCTCTTGCTGACTTGGGAACCCAAATTAATGTGCCATGGTTATTGGTGCATGGGACTGAGGACGATGTGGTTCCGATTGGTGATTCACAGGATATCCTTGCAAAGACAACAAGTGATCCAGAGTTTTTTGAGATTACTGGAGCTGATCACGTATTTAGTAATGAATCTTTGCCGGTGATGGTCAGTAAAGTGGTTGAATGGGTGAAAACTCAAGCCGGTTAACTTTTTCGTTTAGTTACTAGCAAGGAAGGTAGTATCCACAAGGCAGCTGCAAGTGCTGTGATATACGCTGTTGCTGACAGCCAGCCGAAATGTATTACTGGTGGAAAACTCATCCAAAGAAGTGAAAGCGAAAAACCAATTAGGATTAGACTAGTACATAGGATTGCGGGTCCCTTCGCTTCGAGTGACAAGATTAATGCTTCGTTTTCTGTGATGCCGTCTTGTTTAGCATTTAACCAATGTGTAATTAGATGAACGGCATCATCAATCCCAATACCCAATGCGATCGCACCTACCATAACAGTCACTGAATTTAGAGGTATTTGAAATAATGCGCCGATTATTGTTAATACAGCAATTGGCCCGAGACCGGTTGCAAGTGCGATAGCAGAAAAGCGAAACGAGCGCCAAAGTACAGCCATAACGCAGAACATCGCAACTAGAGTAATACTGAGACTTCCTAACTGTGCGTTGACGATATCTTGATCTGCTTTAAGGACAGTGTGTAAGCCGGCTTGCGCCTCAACAGTTATATCTTGAGGCATGATCTCGTTTGCCTTCGTTTCGATGGATTCCAGCAAAGCTACGAACTCATTGCTCGGCATATCAGTTGTCCTCAATATTAAGTGAGCAGTTTGTTGAGTTTCGTCGCTAAGAGCTTGCAAAAATGGATAATTAGTTGCCTTCAATGCGAGGACAAATATTCTTAATGTAATCGGGCTTGTTGGTAGCGATAATTTAACGGCATTATCACCAATCCATACACTATTCATAATAGCCATTAATGAAGCGTAAGAGTAAGTACTGCTGAACCTACCAGTGGCTTCCGCAAAATCCTGTACTTCTTGTAGTTTGCGAAGAAACTCAATTTTATTGATGCCGCTTGGTTTGTTGGTTTTGAAGTCCATCTGAACGACATTGATACCACCCATTCGTGTATCTATCATTTCAGCCATTTGCCGTGTATGACTTTTTGGTGATAGGAATTGAATAGCTCGAACGTCGATGTTCAGTTGCTTTACTGCAAACAGTGTTGGTAAAAGAATCAGTACTGTAAGCACGACAGCGTACCAGCGATGTTCGATAGTCACTTGCCCAAGTGAATTAAAGAATGATTTGGTTTTGTTATATTTGTTGGTTTCAGTTTGTAGTGTGTTGGGCCAAGCAATACAGCCTAATTTTAGTAAAGCTAGTCCAGGGCCGAATCCCCAAATAAAGATGGTGCAGATACCGAGCATGCCCGCTAGTCCAAAGTTTTTTACCTGAGATACTTCGCAAATTGCCAATGATCCCAAACCTATGGCGGTTGTGATCGAAGCAAACAGACTAGGGCGAAACACCGTTTTTAACATCAGATCAAATCGATCGTTCAAATTCAAATTCTGGTCAGTTTTAAGAAGGGAGGTGAGCTGATGAGTTAAAAGGGTAAGGTTTATCGAGGCGAGCAATGGGAGTAATAGAATATTATATGGCGTTAGAGTGAAGCCGGCTAGGCGAAGGATTCCTGGCAGAGCTCCCACTAATAGAGCTTCGCTCAAAAGCAGTAGTACCATGCATTTAATGGAACGAAATGTTAGTCCTACAATGATCAAGATACAGAGTCCGGTAGTTGGAATAACTAATTTGAGATCATGAATAAAAGTATCACTTAATTCCTCAGTGATAAATGGCAGGGCGATGACTTTTACTTGAAATTCTGGACTATTAAATGGTGCCAGAATAGTTTCAGTTTCTTTACGGAATGTATCCCTAAGCAAAGAAGTGTTCAGATCACGTTTATAGGTGGCCGTGATGAGGGTAACTTTTCCATCCGATGACACCATGATGTTACGAACTAGGGGGTGGTTAATGGAAAAATCACGAATCTCATCAATTTGTTTTTCCGTTAGTTTTCCGGTTGGAACAAAAGGTTCCATATTGAAGGACAAACCTTTCCGAACCGGTTTATAAGAATGTGTCAGGCTTTTAACATCAACAAGGCCGTCTTGATTGCTAATTGAGTTGCTGATATTTCGTATTAGTTCAAAACCTGATTCAGTAAATATCAAGTCACTCTCAATGCTTATTACCAATGCAGTGTCATCATTTAAGAATGATGAAATACGTTCGTAGGTTTCAAGATGTCGCCGGTCAGATTCGAGTAGGGTCATGGGATCAGCGTCAATGCTGATTTTGGTGCTTTGCCATATAAGCCCCAGAATCACCACTAGGAATATTGCAAAGAAAAATCCCGGAAACCGAACAAATGGATTCCGGGATTTTATCATAATGATTTTATTCTTGTTAAATTATTTCAGCCACTTCGGGACATTTTCACTGGCCCAAAGCTGTTTGAGCTTTTGACGCTCCCGCACGACTTCTGCTCGATTGCCTTTT
This sequence comes from Verrucomicrobiota bacterium, assembly GCA_036166355.1. Lineage (GTDB taxonomy): Bacteria > Verrucomicrobiota > Verrucomicrobiia > Limisphaerales > UBA1096 > UBA1096. The sequence continues at coordinate 12,151 of JAYZHR010000003.1, forward strand.
ACAAGAACTTCAGCTGGAAATGCTCGGGTGTTGTAGTTGGAAGCCATCACAAACCCATATGCTCCAGCGCTTAGTAAGGCTAAATAGTCGCCTTCGCTTGTCTTTGGCAGCATTCGGTTTTTACAAAAGTAGTCACCAGATTCACAGATCGGCCCAACGACATCCGAGGAGATTTGATTTTTCTTTAGGTTATCTTCCGCGTTTTGCTTGAGCGGAACTATCTGATGATAGCTGTCGTAGAGGGCAGGGCGGGCTAAGTCATTCATTGCAGCATCCACAATTACGAAATTTTTGACACCAGTTTTTTTCACATACTCAACACGCGTGACAAGAATTCCACAGTTGCCAGCGATGAAACGTCCAGGTTCGATTAGTATTTTTAAGCCAAGTGGCTTAAGAAGTGGAATCAATTTTTTTGCATACTTTTCTGGAGTCAATAGACCCTTACGCTTTGGGGAACGCCACCATTTTGCCTCACCACTTTCCAGCGCTGGATTGTAAACAATTCCAAGGCCTCCTCCTATACTGAAAAACTCTATCCCGTATTTTTTGGTTAAACGTTTGGCTAAAGGAACAACTTTTTTTACTGCTTTTTCAAATGGGCCGACTTCGGTTAATTGCGAACCTATATGCATTTGAAGCCCGCGAATGTGTAAGTTTTTGAGCTTTGAGGCGCGTTCGTAAATATTTTCAACCTCTTCATAGGCAATACCAAATTTATTTTCGTATGTGCCAGTTGTAATTTTTGCATGTGTCTTTGCATCAACATTTGGATTAACTCGGACTGCGACAGGCGCTTTTTTTTTCAATCGATGAGCTACTTTGTTGATACGGATAAGTTCCGGCTCGCTTTCTGCATTAAAAGCGTAAATGCCTTTCTTGAGGGCGAATTCAATTTCTTCCTCTGTTTTTCCAACACCGGCAAAAATGCATTTTGAAGGATTCCCTCCTGCTGCGATAACGCGTTGTAACTCTCCGCCGCTTACAAGATCAAATCCACTGCCAGCATTTGATAATGTTCGAAGTACTCCTAGATTTGAGTTGGCTTTTGCGGCAAAGCATACGACATGATCTAGAGGTGCAAGTGATTTATCTAGTTGCTCAAAATTGCGAGTCAGCGTGCCATGGGAATATATGAAAAGCGGGGAGCCGTGTTGCTTTACTAGCGATTCTACGGAAATATTTTCACAGTATAGCTTTCCGCGTTTGAAACTAAAGTCATGCATTGCGGGGTAGTATGCCAAAGTTAAGCATGTGATTGAAGAAAATCTGTGATAAGTTATTTTTTTTGATCAAGGACTATATCGGCAAATTCGTTGAGTGTGTTTACTACTATAAAAGGTTGATTTGCTTGAGTAAGTTGAGATTCGTGTTTTTGGCCATATCCGGTTCGAACGAGTACGCTTAGCTTAACTCCTGCGTTATTACCGCATTCTATATCCAATATTTTGTCACCTACCATGTAGCTTTCTTCTAGGTTGATATCAAAGTTGTCCTTTGCATCAAGAATCATCTGTGGAGAAGGTTTGCGATTGCGGCTTGGTTGATTGGGTGCTTCTGGGGCAAAGTATATTTCACGGAATATTACTCCAAATTTGGCGAACATTTCGCACATACGTTTGTTTGTAGCATGCATTTGTTCCTCAGTAAAATAACCACGGCCAATACCGGCTTGATTTGTGACTATGAATAATTCGAATCCATTATTGATAAAACGTTCCAAAGCTTCACCGGTATTAGGAATTAGTTCGACTTTTTCTGGTTCGTGTAGATATCCAGTTTCCACGATAATTGTACCGTCACGATCCAGGAAAATTGCTGGTTTTCCAGTCATTCGATTTAAAAACTCTCTAGGAGCTCCTTAGGTGTCACTGTTGCAGTTCCAAGTTTACCGACTACTACACCAGCGGCATGGTTAGCAAGCATTGCGGCTTCGATGGGATCTGCACCACTTGCAATGGCAAGTGTAAATGTTGCGATGACTGTGTCGCCAGCTCCAGAGACATCAAATACTTCACGTGCAAGGGTAGGGATATGAAATGGTTTTTTGCCAGGCTGGCAGACTAGCATGCCTAGCTCACCCAAAGTGATTAAAAGAATTTTTAATCCAAGTTTATCGAGTAATTTTTTGGCTGTACGCAGTAGATTCTTATCTTTCAACGGTTGTGAGTGCCGTGTTGTATCTCCAATGTCTGCTAATTCAAAAGCTTCTTTCCGGTTTGGGGTAATTAATGAAAGTTCACTTAGATCTAGTGAGTGTACGGGTTTTGGGTCAAGGCTAAGCCATGTGTGATGTTTTTTTCCTAGTTCCTTGAGCTTGTTCAGAAAATCCTGTGTGATAATGCCTTTGCCATAATCACCTATAATAATTGCTTTTGATTTAGATAAATCTTTTTCTATAGATTTTATTAAGCGATTTGTTAATTGTGATGCCAGATCCCTTCTTGTCTCGCGATCAATTCTTACGACTTGTTGCCGTTGAGCTATAATTCTTGTTTTGCAACTAGTCTGACGAGTAGTGCTGCTAATGAGTGACTGACAGTCCACATAATCATTTTTAAGAAGTACAGTTAGTTTTTTTCCAGTTTCATCTCGACCGATCACGCTGTGCATTTGTGCTGCACAGTTTAGGGAAGTAAGATTTCTAGCAACGTTAGCTGCTCCTCCAGCCATAAAACTTTCTCGCTTGAACTCAACAATGGGTACCGGTGCTTCGGGTGAAATACGATCCACTTCGCCCCATATAAATTGGTCAAGCATCACATCTCCTGTAACCAATACAACTCGTTTTGATGCAGTATTAAGGATGTTGCGGGCTTTTTGTTTTGATAATGCTTTTTTCTCAGCCATTAATTTAATTTGCGATTTCTTTGTCGAGAAAACCGGTGAGTGGACTTGTTGCACTTGCAGTCCCAATTTGTTGACTTAAGCCAATTTCATATGCCATTCGGCCTGCTTGTACAGCGGCTTTAAAAGCAAGTCCCATACGGGTCGGATCATTTGCTACGGCAATCGCTGTGTTGACCAGTACAGCATCAGCTCCCAGTTCCATAGCTTCAGCTGCATGACTTGGCGAGCCAATCCCTGCATCAACTACTACTGGGACTTCAGCTTGTTCAATTATAATCCTAATTTGATCACGCGTTTTAATTCCTCGGTTAGAACCAATAGGAGAACCTAATGGCATGACTGTAGCAGCCCCTACTTCCTGTAGACGCATGGCTAAAACGGGGTCGGCATTGATGTATGGTAGAACAGTGAAGCCTTCTGCAACGAGAGTCTTAGTAGCTTCAAATGTTTCAACAGGATCTGGCAGCAAATAACGAGGGTCTGGATGAATTTCCAGCTTCACCCATTTAGGGAGTCCAGCGGCAGCAGCAAGTTTAGCTAATCGGACAGCTTCTTCGGCATTCATTGCGCCACTAGTATTTGGCAGGATTAGATATTTCTCTGGATCTATGTGTTCTAGAATATTTGCGAAGGGATCATTATTACCGCTAAGATCTGCACGACGCAGGGCTACAGTTACAATTTCTGTCTCGCTAGCTGAGAGCGCGGCACTCATGGATTCATTAGATGAAAACTTGCCGGTGCCGAGAAAAAGACGGGAAGCAAAAGAGCGATTAGCTATGATAAGTGGCGCGGTTTCCAGCGACATCAAGGAGAAAGTAATCGAGCCTAAAGCCGATGTCGAGATGGCCTACTATTTATCTGTTTTTTTCTTTGTATTAGGCCGTGGTCCGAAGATAGCTGTCCCAATACGGACAATAGTTGCACCCTCTTCAATGGCGACTTCAAAGTCACCACTCATACCCATGCTGAGATGTTGCATTGGAGCCTCGAGAATCTGTTCGCATTCCTCCTTGATCTCTCGAAGCCTACGAAAAACTGGGCGTATTTTTTCTGGATCAGGCGTCCAAGGAGCAATAGTCATCAAACCGTGAATTTCTAAGCGTGGCAAACTGTTTATAGCATTGATTTGTTCGATTAATTCTTCTGGCCTAAACCCATGTTTGCTTGCTTCGCCGGCCACATTAACTTCGATTAATATGGGCATATCCTTTCCTGCGATGTGTGCATGTTTGTTTATTTCTTCAGCGATTGACATTCTATCGACGCTTTGGATCATATCGAAGAATCGAACTGCATCTCGGCATTTGTTGGACTGTAGATGTCCAATTAGGTGCCATTCGAGATTGCCTGGGCAGGCAGAGATTTTGAGCTTAGCTTCCTGTACGCGGTTTTCACCGAAGGCTCGGCATTTGTGATACGTTAATTCGCGGACAGAGTCGGCAGTATGGTTTTTTGAAACTGGCAACAGCATAACTCCTGAAGGATCTCGTCCGGCGAGCTCACATGCCTTATGCATGCAATTGCGGATGTGGTGTAGTCGTTCGTCCAATTCCATGGCCCTGATTTAGCCACAGGCTAGGCTATGTCGGCAAGGTTACTACTTTCTAACTGATTAAACTTTCCTTAGGAGAATGCATCTTTCGCAGTCTGATGCGTATGATTCCTATTTATTATTTAGTAGGCACTACTATTTGTACAATTATCGGTAGAGTTCATCATCTAAAAAGAATCTCTTAAGTTCAGTTTGACCATTTTCGACCGAGTCGGATGCATGTACAACATTACGCATTTTATCTTGACCGAAGTCACCTCGGATGGAGCCTTTCTCGGCGACGGTGGAGTCGGTAGGCCCGACCATATCCCTTACTCTGGTAATGGCATTTTCACCTCGCATCGCCAAGGCTATAACGGGTGATGACTGCATAAAACCTTGAATTTCAGGAAAGAATGGCTTGTCGGCCAAGTGAGCGTAATGATCACGCAACACTTCATCCGAAAGACGAATCATTTTCAAGCCAAACACATTAAAGCCGGCTTCCTCAAAGCGCTTCAATACCTCACCGCAATTACGGGATTCAAGGCAATCAGGTTTCAACAAGACAAGGGTCTCTTCCATAAGCGCGGGAATCATGCCTCTCAATTTTCGTGAGAAAAGCGAAAAGTGAGTTCTAGGGTGATTTTTATTTCTTCACTTAGAGCCTCTAAGTCATATGAGCACCGATTGCGTCTGTGTATACTGCATAGAGACTTTGGCTGGCCGTCATGAACAATCGATTACGTTTTCGTCCCCCAAAACATACATTAGAGCATATTTCCGGTAAAATAATTTGCCCAATACGATCCCCATTTGGGGCAAAAGTATGAACACCATCATAGCCATCACCTACCCATCCAGCACTAGCCCAAATGTTGCCATCTTCGTCAGCGCGAATACCGTCTGCATTGCCGGCTTTATTAAATTTCTCTAGTTTCATTGATGCAAATTCGCGTCCATTTTTCAGCTTTTCGCCGTCTATATCCCATACCTTAATGTTTTTTCCATCTCCGGTATCAGATACATAGAGTTTACTTAGATCTGGTGAGAAGCAGAGTCCATTAGGCTTATGAATGTCATCAGCCAACTTGGTGATATTTCCAGATTTAGCGTCAATGCGATAGATAGATTCTTTGAGAACTAAAGGTCCTTTATTGCCTTCGTAATTCCACATGCTGCCATAGCCAGGATCCGTAAACCATATTGAGTTGTCGCCTTTATGAACGATTGCGTCATTAGGAGCATTGAATGGTTTACCGTTATATTTTGCTGCAAGCACAGTTACTGTTCCATCGTATTCGTAACGTACTACTCGACGGTGTTTGTGTTGGCAGGAAATTTGCCGACCTTGATAATCAAATGTGTTGCCATTGCTGTTACCACTTGGTTTTCGGAAAAGACTTACTCGGTTGTTATCTTCAATCCATCGCATCTGTAAATCATTGGGAATGTCACTGAATACAAGATATCTTCCGACTCCATTCCATGCACAACCTTCAGTCCATAGCGTATTTGGATTTGTATAAAGTCGTTGTATAGGAGTGTTTCCTAGCTTGTATTTGTCGAATCTTGGGTCAAGGGATATGAGGTCTGGATCAGGATAACGAGTCGGGTTATTACCGCTCCAATCGCGTGCCTTTAATGAAGTCAATCCAACTCCTAAGGCAGCTGCAGAGGTGAGGAAATTTCGACGATCTATATATTTTTTTTCCATTTTTGAATAGATTTGAATCACACGTAGCTTCGCTTGGTCGGGCAGGGGGAGCAAGAAAAAGCTCGCGATTCTCCAATCTCTCTCGTTGGATATCGTTTCTTTATGAGTGATTCCTTTCCATTAATGTCAAGTGTAGAGCGAAGATTCGAAACTGGCTTGCCGTTGAATGTGGAGACAGCCATAAAAGATGGCTTTCAAGCCATTCAATCTCAACTTAAACCAGGAATGCGAGTGGCTGTGGGAGTAGGTAGTCGTGGAATTTCTAATTTGGCTCAAGTTGTTTCACTAGTAATCCAAGAATTAATAAATGCTGATGTCGAACCATTTATTATACCTGCGATGGGTAGCCATGGTGGTGCTACACCAGAAGGGCAGGTTGCGTTGCTTGCTAGTTATGGAGTCACTGAGACGACGATGGGGGTGCCAATTCATTCATCTATGGAGGTTATAAATCTCGGAAAATCTAATGGTGGACGAGATGTGCTATGGAGTCAGGAGGCATCTAATGCAGATGGGGTAATGATTGTTAACCGTGTGAAACCTCATACCGATTTTGATGGGAGTATAGGTAGCGGTCTCATCAAGATGTTGGTTGTTGGGCTTGGGAAACATGCTGGTGCTTCAGCTTATCATGCTAATGCTTTAACCATGGGCTATGAAAAGGGGCTAATTGATTTAGCCATGGTCATTTTAGCCAAGGCTCCTATTCTTGGAGGAATAGGATTAGTAGAGGATTCTGTTCATCAATTGACTGAACTAGAAGTCGTTCCAGCTGGCTCGATATTAATCAAGGAACAAGAGCTCTGTAATAATGCAAAACAACTCATGCCAAAACTGCCTTTTGACGAGATCGATTTGTTGATTGTCGACCAAATAGGGAAAAATATTAGTGGGACGGGAATGGATACAAATGTTATCGGGAGAGGGGTACATGGATTTCACTTAATCCCTGAAATTTCTCAAGCCAAACCCTTCATCTGGAGAATATTTGTGCGTGATTTAACCCCTGAAACCCATGGTAATGCAATTGGTATTGGTATGGCAGAGGCAACGACACAACGGTTGATTGATAAGATTGATGCTGAGGCTTTACGTACAAATGTTATTACTGCACGTTCAGTCCAGTGTGCTAAATTGCCGATGTGTTTTGATACAGACATTCAAGCTATAAAGGCTATGCTGGATACATTGCCTGACCCTGATCCAGTCAAAGCTAGAATTGTGCGGATTCGTGATACTTTGAATCTTAGTAAATTTGAAGTTTCTGCTTCTCTTGAGGCAGAAGCGGCAGTTCATCCAACAACTGTGTTAATTGGGAAAGCAGCCCCAATGAATTTTGATGAAAATGGTAATCTTAATTCGATCTATTAATCGTAAATCCTTTTAGATGTGAAACGGAATCGACAACGGCAGAAGCTTGGTTATCTTTTGTCGACAGTGGTGATATTCTTATTTTGAATATATTTTCATTAAATCGTAATTATCCTGCTATAGTCCTGTTGACTCTTGGATATGCTCTTACGCTTGGTCGTGCTGATTCGGTAAGATTGACAATTAATGCTCGTTCTGGGCTGCAATATGATGTGGTCCGTTTTGAAGTGAATCCAAGTGCGTCCGTCGAGATTAAATTGGTTAACAGCGATGACATGTCACACAATCTGGTAGTGACTAAGCCGGGCCAGCGATTGGATGTTGCAAATGCGGCATTAAAACTTGGTTCGGAAGGGGACGTTAAAAACTGGGTTCCAGATTTGGATTCGGTCTTGTTTTCTACCCCAGTATTAAAGCCAGATTCCAGTTATTTGTTGAAATTCAAAGCGCCAGAAGTGTCTGGTATTTATCCCTATGTTTGTACTTTTCCAGGGCATGGTTTGCTTATGTATGGTGCGATGTATGTAGGTATTCCATTGCCGGATTTGTCGAAGGATACGAATGTTCCGGAACTTGCTCGGCGAGGGGGTTCAGAACAAAAGCAGTTCCATCCTTGGGGAGATAAACGGCCATTGATGTATAGAATATTTATGCCGGATGCATCGCCGGCGGCAATAGCAGTTGCGCTTGAGCATGGTCAAAATTTTTGTTGGGATGCCGGACAATGTCGGTTGCGCTATGTGTGGTATGGGGCATTTGTTGACCCTTGGCCTGTATGGCGTGGTAATGGTAATGGTCTGGCTAAAGTGCTTGGTACAAAGTATTGGGAATCAGATTTAGTTGGGACTATTCAGATTGGTAATATCGAATCTAAACCGAAGTTTTTAGGTTATAAAAAAATCAATGATCAACCTGAGTTTCACTATCGTGTCAATGGTGTAGATATATACGAACTAATTACACCTTCGCATTCTTTAATTGGGATTCAGCGTTTATTTCGTATTCCAAATAATAAGCAATGGGTCTCATTGCCAATAGGGACAATAAGTCAGGTAGTATTTAAGCATAGTGCAGGTAACCTTAAGGACGGTGTATTAAAATTGAGCGGAAAAGAGGCGGCTTCATTTACAGTGTCTATTGGTTTGATGCAGTAAATCATGATGAGAAATGCAAAATACTTTCTAGGGATTATAACCTTTCTTTCGGTTGTAGTAATGCGCGCAGCCGGCATAGGTGACTATTATTTAATTGATAATGTTTCCACGCCTAGTGGCTTAGATTCACAGGTGGGAGGTCTTGACTTTATGCCAGATGGTCGACTGGTTGCCTGTTTTCATCGTGGGGAAGTCTACACATATAATCCTAAAAAGAATGAATGGAAACTATTCGCGGACGGTTTGCAGGAGCCATTGGGTATTAGTGCTGTTACCGATCGAGAGGTTGTTATTATGCAACGATCAGAATTGACAAAAATTATTGATGTTAACGGTAATGGCGAAGGTGATCATTACCAGACAGTCTTTGATGATTTTGGCATGACTGGAAATTATCATGAATTTGCCTTTGGGCCGGCAAAAGATTCGGGAGGGAATTATTATATAGGTATGAACTTGGCGTCGAACGGGGCTAGTATTCGGCCTGAGTTGAGGGGAGAATTCCGTCATTACGGACTTAATCGTGAAGGGTTTAGGTCTAAAAGCTATAAGAGTTTATCAGGTCGTATGTATGCTGCTGCTCCTTATCGTGGTTGGGTATTAAAAATTTCAAAGGACGGGAAAATGTCACCGTTTGCACCTGGATTTCGTTCACCAAATGGCTTGGGATTTGATCTAAATGATCGACTTTTTGTAACAGATAATCAAGGCGACTGGCTCGGGACGAGTAAACTGTTTCATGTGCAGAATGGCCGTTTCTACGGGCATCCGGCTAGTCTTACTTGGGCTGATAACTGGCAATCGGGGCGAAATCCGTTGAAGGTTTCAGCAAAGGAGTTTGATATAAAGCGTACCAGGGCAGCGGTTTTGTTTCCGCAAGGCTTGATGGCAAATAGTCCAACTCAGCCAATACCAGATTCAACTAAAGGAAAGTTTGGTCCTTTTACTGGGCAACTGTTTGTTGGAGAGATGAATCGACCTCGAATTATCCGTGTAATTTTAGATAAGGTTGCTGGAGAGATTCAAGGTGCTTGTATGCCATTTTATGATAATGCTGGTTTAAAAAAGGGTAATCACCGATTTGTTTTTGGTAAGGATGGCAGCCTGTGGGTTGGTCAGACACATCTCGCTTGGGTTGGAGGCCAAGGGTTGCAGCGTATTACTTGGAAAGACAAAATTCCCCTAGAGGTACATTCAATGAAATTATTGCCAAATGGTTTTAAGATTACGTTTACTAAGAGCTTAGCAAAGTCCACTTCGGTTTCAGAACAATTTCAATTCAAGCGTTATTATTACAAGTACCATCAAGCTTATGGATCCCCTCAAAATGGAGTTGAGGTAGTTAATGTTGTTGGATCTGAGCATCATTATAACGATAAAACGGTTATAGTATATCTTGATAAAGTAAATCCGGGATTTGTTTACCAACTGGATATAAAAAATTTAATAGCCGAGGATAGAAGTGCCATTGTTAACCCATTAGTTTGTTACACACTAAACAGGATGCCTAATGGAGACGATAAGGCTCCGCACCTGGTGCGATAATTTTTATTAGTAAATATGATTAAAACTACTACTAATTCATTGAATAGACGGGATCTTTTTAAAACCTCAGGTTTTATAACGGCAGGACTGCTTGCTGGATGTGGAACAACCAGTGTTAATATGGTAAGGCGTGACGGTAAGGATCCATTTAAGTACTGTCTTAATACAAGTACGATCCGTGGACAGAATTTGCCTGTTACGGAAGAAGTGGATATTGCGGCAAAGGCTGGCTATTCTGGTATTGAGCCTTGGTTAGGTAAGCTAAATAATTATAAGAAAAATGGTGGTTCATTGAAGGATCTGCGTAATCGTATTGATGATTATGGTTTAACTATTGAGAGTGCGATCGGATTTGCCCGGTGGATTGTGGATGATGATGTTCAACGTCAGAAAGGATTTGAGGATGCCAAGCGAGACATGGACTTACTTGCCCAGCTTGGAGCTAAACGCATTGCTGCTCCACCTGCTGGAGCCAATGGCACAGTTGATCCGATGGCAGCTGCGGAACGTTATCGTAAATTACTTGAGGTGGGTGATGAAATTGGTGTCGTACCACAAATTGAAATGTGGGGTGGAAATAAGTCCATTGGTCGAGTTAGTACGGCGATCTATATTGCACTTGAGGCAGGTCATCCCAATGCCTGTTTTCTTGGTGATGTATATCACACTTATAAAGGGGGATCGGATTTTAACGCGCTCAAGATGCTTGGACCGCAAGCTTTGCAGGTTTTTCATTGGAATGATTATCCAGCTAATCCAACTCGTGAAAAAATTGGTGATGGTGATCGTGTATATCCAGGTGATGGTGTTGCGCCAATTACTGATATTGTTGAGGGATTCTTGCAGGTTGGAGCTAAACCTGTTCTTTCGCTTGAATTATTTAATAAGAAATATTGGGCTATGCCACCGCTCGAAGCGGCCAAAATTGGCATTGAAAAAATGAAATCTTCAGTTGCCTCGGCGCTTTAATTGGATATGGCGAGCTATGAAGATTTGAATGGTCGTTTAGTGTTGATCACGGGTGGGGCCAATGGCATTGGCCAAGCGATGGTTGAAGCATTTCATGCACAGGGGGCAATCATATCCTTTTGTGATATAGATCAGGCTGGCGGTAAGCGTTTGGTTAAGTGTTTGGGTGAACGTGTTAGTTTTACCAAGGTTGATCTTTCGCGTGAGATCGAGATTAAACGCTGGATAGCTAGGGAAGCCAAACTCCATGGGGAAATTCATGTTTTAGTTAATAATGCAGCTAGAGATCCGCGTATTACGCTAGAAAAAATGACAGTTAAAGAATGGGATGATCTTTTTGCCAGTAATTTGCGTGCCTATTTTTTGACTTGCCGTGAAGCATCACCTCATTTGGTTGAAGGTGCCTCTGTAATTAATTTTTCGTCGATTACTTTTCATAATGGACCAGAAGAAATGTCAGCCTATGTGGCAACCAAGTCTGCGGCAATCGGCTTTACTCGTTCTCTGGCTCGAGAACTTGGGTCTCGGCGTATTCGGGTAAATATTATTTCACCTGGCTGGATTATGACTGATAGGCAACTCAAACAATATGTTTCTCCATCCATTAAACGAGAACTAAAGAAGATACAGTGTATTCCTGATTTAAACCAACCAGAGGAGGTTGCGGAAGTAGCTTTGTTTCTTGCCAGTGATGTAAGTCGTGCTGTGACTGGTCAAGAGATTCTTGTAGACCGTGGTTGGACACATAGTTGAGTAAATCTCCCTTTTTGAATTACTATTGTAGTTCAGTTCCAAAGTCCTTCTGAAATAGATGAGCCCTTTGCATTGTTAATAAGGCTTATCATTTTTGATTTTTCCTTAATTCCTGGAGTAGACTCAACTCCGCTTGATACGTCTAAACCAAATGGTGCAACCTGATTCACTGCATTACTTGCATTGTCTGGCGTTAACCCTCCAGCAAGAATAATTCGCTTCCCTAAGCGTTTGGCTTCAATTGCTAAGTTCCAATTAAATTTTTCTCCGGTGCCGCCTGGGATGCCTTTGACATAGCTGTCCA
>JAYZHR010000004.1:0-3447 GCA_036166355.1 Verrucomicrobiota bacterium
AACAAGATCGACACCACTACGTTGGATATATTGTAAATATTGGACCATGGACTATTTATCACAGTGGGGACACTATTCCATACAAAGGTATGGAAGAAATATTAAAAGAATGGGATATTGATATCGCCTTACTCCCAATAAATGGACGCAAGCAAGAACGACGTGTTGCTGGAAATCTATGGGGACATGAGGCTGCACGCTTAGCCAAGGCAATCAATGCAGACACGGTTATACCATGTCATTATGAAATGTTTGAGTTTAACACTGAATCACCAGCTGAATTCGAAAAAGAATGCCTAGAAATCAAACAAAACTTTAAAGTTTTAAGAGCAGGCCAACGCTGGACAGGCTCAATAAACAGAGAGCATTGTAAATAATTAACTACGGGCGAGTTTCAAATGACAGTCAATTTAGCATATGGCTCAGGCCATCTTACCATTGAGCTACCTGATGATCGTGCAACCATCATCGAGCCAACCCACATAAACGGTCTGGCTGATGAGAAAGGAGCTGTACTAAATGCACTTCAAAACCCTATAGGAAGCCAGTCACTGCTCGAGCAAATTTCACCAGACACAAAAATTTGCATCGCATTCACCGATCTCACCCGCGCCACACCAAATGAACGAATTATTCCCTGGCTACTTGAGTATCTTGGCGGACCAAATGAAAACATCACTCTGATCAACCAACTTGGCACACACAGGCCAAATACAAAGAAGGAACTAGAGACTCTACTCACTCCTGAAGTTGTTTCGAATTTTCGCGTACTCAATCATGAACCAGAAAACCCCGACGCTCTTGTTCAGGTTGGAACAACAGCCGACGGCACTCCCGCATTGCTTAATCGTCATATTGTCGAAGCTGACCTACGTATCATCACTGGATTTATCGAACCACATTTCTTTGCTGGATTCAGCGGTGGTGTGAAGGGCATCATGCCTGGCTGTGCAGGGCTGGAGACAGTAATGAGTAATCACGGCGCGAAAAACATCGGGAACCCTAGAGCCACCTTCGGTGTCACCGAAGGAAATCCACTCTGGGAGGAACTACGCGATATCGCACTAAAGGCCGGGCCGAGCTTTTTACTCAATGTTACGCTCAACGAGCAACGTGACATTACTAACGTCTTCGCAGGAGACATACTCCAAGCACACCAAACTGGTTGCACTTTTGTCAAAAAGTCGGCAATGCAGAGAGTTGAGCAACCTTTCGATATTGTTGTCACAACCAACAGCGGCTATCCATTGGATCTGAATCTTTACCAAGGCGTAAAAGGAATGAGTGCCGGTGCCCGCGTTCTGAAGGAAGGTGGCACTCTTATCCTAGCTGCAGAATGCCGCGAAGGGGTTCCAGATGGAAGTCCTCTCGACAAATTACTACGAAGCGCAGAATCGATTGAAGAAGTACTAACAATGCTTTCAACACCTGGCTTCGTTCGTCCAGAGCAGTGGCAAGCCCAAATTCAGGCGCTTGTGCAGCGTAAGGCCGAAGTACTCGTCCATAGCCTTCTGGACGAAAAAACTATTGCAGCCTGCCATCTTAAGCCTTGCCTCGATATTAGCGCAGAAGTAGCCAGCAGACTTAATTTAATTGGTGATAAAGCTCGCGTCGCAGTCCTACCGCAAGGTCCGCTAACTATACCATATCTGGCTTAATCTCTCTCTTAAGATAACACATTCGACTACTACAATTTTTTGAAATCAATTTAACAAATATTAAGGCAATAAAATATATGAAACACCGAAACTTGAAATCATTAGCAATCGCAAAGTTAATCAAATCGGCCCAAGATTTGGATCGTTAAAAATTAAGTAAGAGCGTATTTTCGCGCTGAGACATGAACCGACAAGATCGCAAGATTGCTGACGCTCTGACCACCGAAGATCTCTGGAAGCTAATGCTACGGAGGGTTCCCCCTATCGTGTCAGAATATTTTCGAGGTGGAGCGGATAATGAAACTACGATGCGCGCTAATGTGCGCGCCTTTCAACAGTCACTAACTACAGCTCACGGAGCACTAAAATTTTCGGAATTGGATATGAGCACGACAGTCGTGGGACAAAATCTCGATGTGCCATGGTTTATTGCTCCAATCGGCAGCTTGCGCTCTCTTTATCCCAAAGCAGACGCAGTAGCCTCACAAGTAGCGGGTGAATTTGGAACAGTCATGGCTTTATCCACACTTTCAGGAACTCCTTTAGAGGATGTATCCGCTGCGTCTAGTGGAAATTGTTGGTTTCAGCTTTACCTTTGCGGTGGACGAGATGCGGCTCTACGAGGCATCGACCGAGCCAAACGAGCTGGCTTCAAGGGACTTATACTGACAATGGATACCGGCGTATCGGGAATGCGCGCTATGCATGCAAGAATGAAACCCATGGAAGCCGCGGCATCTTTCAGTGGCCTTGGCTTCAGCCAAAAGATCAAGTTAGCTTTGAGAAAGATCAGTCTCGGATCACAGATGCTGCCTAGATTACCTTGGCTTGTTGACCACTTTCGGGATGGCGGCTTGATAAAGTTTGTAAACGTCATAGATAACGAAGGTAACCCCATGCCTTACACAGATATTGGGGCGCAACTCGCCGCATCGGCGGTGACATGGGATGACCTGAAATGGATCAAGGAAGCCTGGGGAGAGGAAAATCCACTTATTGTGAAAGGTATTCATTGCGCACAAGATGCAAAAAAAGCCGAAGAACTGGGCGCAACTGGCGTGGTCTGGTCTAACCATGGTGGACGCCAACAAGATAGAGTTCCTCCTTCGTTACATATTGTGGCAAAAGAGATGCCTTTGGTAGGGAAAACAAATCTCGATTTCATGATGGACGGGGGAATCCGGAATGGAACGGATATTTTGATCGCCTTATCTTACGGATTAAAAGCCGTCGGGATTGGTCGAGCCACCGTTGCTGGAGTCGGAGCAGGAGGACATATAGGATTAACCCGTGCTTTTGATATATTACGCTCTGATCTAGATAGGGCAATGCGCTTAGTTGGTGTTCAGAGTATTGAGGAGATCAGATCTCGAGGCAAAGAGCTCCGACGAGAGAATCTATTGCTGGGCGATGGCCATTTGCCGCCCTTTGAGTACTGACAAAGGACTCAAATCAAACAGAGCAGGCATTTTGGTTGCAGTAAAAAAATCACATGCCAATTCGTATACCACTTAGTCTTTCTTTATCGCCATCTTACAGTTCTTTTATCGCCTGTTGAATGACGCAAGTTTTGGCCGTTTCTAGAACCTAAAATCCGAAGGAATTCAAATGGCGGAGTAAATTGGTTTACTTCCCTTCAGCTTCCAATTCATCACCCGTCTTGCCGCCGTGTTTGCGGAGGATGGCGATGGCCGGTTCGCGACCCCAAGTATTGGCAATATCTAATGGCGTTCCACCCGATTCACCCTTCGAATTAACATTTGCACCTTTGGCGATAAGGAGTTCAATC
>JAYZHR010000005.1:0-17352 GCA_036166355.1 Verrucomicrobiota bacterium
ACATTATCACTGCCGCAATTCATGAAAGAAAACGGCTACTGGACAGGCGGTGTAGGAAAAATATTTCACACTGCTCGTCATGAGCCGGGTGATCTCGGATGGCACGAATATCATAGATTCGAGAACGACGAGTTTCCTTTTGTAACCGATGCACGGAAAGAATTCGAAAAGAAAAACGGATCCACCGAACGTGGCAAAATACGACGAATGTGGAAGGAAAAACTGCAAGGGCTTTTCACCCAGACACGAGGTCAACAAAAACCTGGCTATGGACCAAGCGGATTGAGAGACGAGCAGCATCGCGACGGGCGAAATGCACGCAAAGTTGTAGAGTGGCTTCACAAAAAAAACTACGGTGACAAGCCATTCTTTATAACAGTAGGAATACACAAGCCGCACGTTCCATTCATCGCACCACAAAAATATTTCGATATTTACCCCAAAGAGAAACTTCAATTCAAACTTAGCCCCACAAACGATTGGGATGACATTCCTAAGTTGGCAATGGTGAAGCGTTTTGGGGGATTTGGATTTGAACTCGGCAAGGAAAACGACACACTCCGACGCAAATACACACAGGCTTATCACGCTTGCGTGTCGTTTGTAGATGCTCAAATAGGACTGATCCTCGACGAATTGAAAGCACAAGAACTTTGGAACGACACGATAGTAATTTTTACGTCTGATCACGGCTACCATCTCGGGGAACATTTCATGTGGGGTAAGGTTACATTGTTCGAGGAATGCGCCCGTGTCCCGCTGATAGTACGAGTTCCCGGAGTCTCCCCAGCAGGAGCAACCAGCAATGGCCTAGTTGAAACAATCGACCTGTTCCCAACCTTGGGCGAATTATGTGAGTTGGATATCCCAACCCATCTTCAGGGTCAGAGCTACGCTAGGCTAATCCAAGAACCAAATGGCTCAGGCAGCAGGCCCAGTGCATACACAGTCGTCGCACGTGGCGCTCAACTTGGCCGTTCCATCCGAACAAAGCGCTGGCGCTATGCCGAGTGGGGCGAGGCCAAAATCGCCGAGCTTTATGATCTGGAAAAAGATCCGAGTGAATATATCAATCTGGCCAAGTCTCCAAAACACCACACCATCATGAAACAAATGAAAACCCGATTAGCCAAACACCAACGCCAAGCAAAAATGGGTCGAAAAGCATCCGACAAATAGCTTATTATTTTATGACATTTTTTTGTCAAAATTTGTCCAAATGCATAACTTCAGATCCTAATAAAGTAATGCTGAATTCTTTCGACTGCTAACATTAACTTTTAATTTTCTTAATGAGAATACTAATTCTTTTTTCGTCTACAGTTGCTATCTGGATACAGGTCATTGCACAACAGCCGAATGTCATATTGATTATGGCCGACGATCTTGGCTACCACGATCTTGGTGGCTACGGGCATCCGAAAATCAAGACACCAGTTTTAGATCAGCTTGCTAAAAACGGCGTGAAGCTTACTAGTTTTTACGCTGGAGCAACCATTTGCACACCCTCACGAATTGCACTCTTGACTGGCTCTTACCCTTCACGGCTCGGATGGAGCAAAGGTGTCGTAGGACACATTATGTCGACTAACCACGGCCTGAGCCCCAAAGCACTTACAATGGCCGAACACTTCAAGTCTGGCGGCTATAAAACTGCATTGTCCGGAAAATGGCATCTCGGCGACCAGCCACCTTTTCGTCCACATAGACAAGGCTTTGATCACACGTTTTACATCAACAAAAGCAACAACCAAACGGACGAATTATGGCGAGACGACAAACTAATTGAGAAACCCTATAAGAACCATTTACTAACGGAGAAATTCACACTTGAAGCTATAGACTTTATCCAAAAAAACAAAACGAAACCGTTCTTCCTGTACCTTCCTTATTCTGCACCGCACTTCCCGGTAGAACCTCATCCGGACTGGAAAGGCAAATCTGAATTCGGAGTTTATGGCGATGTAGTAGAGGAAATGGATGCCCGAATAGGAGATATTTTGAAGACTCTCAAAACTCAGAATCTGGATAAGAGAACACTGGTCATCTTCTGCTCCGATAACGGCCCAGAGCCACTTACAAAGGAATCATTGGCCAAGCCGTTTCGTGGTAAAAAATGGAGTTCTCTTGAAGGAGGCACCCGAGTGCCTTGTATCATAAGTTGGCCTAACGTCCTCCCGGCAGGACTAAAAACCGATGCTATGATTTCCGCAATGGATTTGCTGCCTACACTGGCTCACATTTGCCAGATCGATTTAATCAAAGATAATCCCGATAATTTGCCAATCGATGGCATAAACGTCTGGGAAACACTACTTGGCAAATCTACACCGCACTCGCGAAACCACCTACTTTACTGGCATGGCTCAAATGGATTCGAAGCTATTAGAGTTGGAAACTGGAAGCTGTTTCTGGACCGTCAAGACGCAAAAATGCAAGGCAAAGGCCCAGCTCTCTTTCACTTAGCCATAGACATCGAGGAAAAAATTGACTTAAGCGAAAAACACCCCGAACGGGTGAAATCCATGAAGTTACTAGCCGACCAGCAGTTAGCTGACATCCGTGACAACTCCATCCCGCTTGGTCAATACCGGTAGATTGAGCCCTGACTACCAGCTTCTTAAACTTATTTTCAAATTGCCATCCTTTGTGGGTTGGGCATTCTTTGCACGCACACTGTTATCGAATGAAAAAAACAATTCTATTGCTAGCTATAGCATGTAATTTTTTGATGGGATGTCAGCACGTCCAAACATCATCAAAAACAGAAGGCACATTAAAGCCCCACTTGGGCGAATCGAAATTCCACCTACAGCCTCTGTTCTCTAATGAACGCTTTGGCAACATTGTGGTTTCAATGAAAGGCACATTAATTGCCACCTGGGGCCAGAGCTATGTTCGTGCACGTCGTAGTGAAGATGGAGGCAAGACTTGGGGACCGGATATCATTATCGCCAAGCCTGGTTTTCAGCCGGGGGGACTGACAGTGAACGAAGCCAACGGTGATATCATAGCATTTATTGAAGATCGTCATCCGCCTGCACCAATTCAAATCTATGTGAGTAGTGATGACGGCAAAACTTGGGATAAAATCGAAACCAATATTAAACCAGATTCCAAAGGAAACGCTCCATCAATGCACATGAATGAGCACGGCATTACTCTTCGCCACGGAAAATACAAAGGCCGGTTAATACGCCCATCTCGCTGGTATGCCGGAAAAAATGAGAGTGCTCGCTGGCCACAACATTATACGAACGCAATCTATAGCGATGATGACGGCAAATCATGGAAAACTAGTGATCCATTTCCTGCAAATGGCACTGGCGAAGCGACGATAGCAGAGTTAAGTGATGGAACAATCTACTACAACTCCCGCCGCCATTGGGCGGAAAAAGGCGCCAACCCACGGCGACGCTGGACCGCCACAAGTACTGACGGTGGCCACACTTGGAAAAACCTTACCTTTTGCGAAGTCCTACCGGATGGTCCTCAAAACACCAACTACGGCTGTATGGCTGGCCTCACTCGCCTTGCAGTTAAAGGTCATGATATTCTCATTTACAGTAATTGCGACAGTCCAAGCGGACGTGTCAAGGGCACCGTCTGGGCGAGTTTTGACGGAGGAAAATCATGGCCGATCAAGCGTTTGGTATTTGAAGGACGTCATGCCTACTCTTCATTAACATCAGGCCGACCAGGCACAGTCACTGAAGGTAAAATTTTTCATCACTTCGAAGGAGGACCAAAGGGGGGCTCTGCCGTGGCTCAATTTAATTTAGCTTGGATTTTGGAAGGTGGCATAATAACTGGAGACGGCGTTGTACCCGCCGACTTAAATTAAATCATAGAGAATATGGTTCGCCTACCGCTTTTTCTTATATTGGTTGCGTTTCAATTACTTGGTCAAGCGGCGGATCAAACCGCCATCGAATCGATTAAAAAAAACGGCGGCTTGGTCTTGCCTTCTCCAGGCGGAAGTGATCAATGGGAGATACAATTCCAACTTCGAGGGCGTAACCTTAATGACTCTGGTCTGGCAGACGTTGCTAGGTTAGGGAACGTTATAGAACTAAATCTGCGTGACACCAAGATCACCAGTTCCGGGTTAATACACCTAAAGGAATTATCTCAGCTCAAACGATTACATCTCGAACGAACTAATGTTGATGACAAAGGAATAATCTACCTAAAGGGTTTAACCAAATTACAGTATTTAAACCTCTACGGCACTAAGATTACTGATGAATCACTAGAGTACTTAGCAAATTTAAAGAACCTTCAGCAGTTATATGTCTGGCAAACAAAAGTAACCGACGAAGGCATTGAAAACTTAAAGAAGAAACTACCTTCCCTAACCATTGTAAAGGGTATTGATCTTAGTAAGATTATCCCAGTCAAAAAAGAGGAACCAAAGCCGGAAAATGATCTTAGGTGGCTCCCCGAAGGTGGAGCTGAAAAGCCACCAGAAAAATCAATCACAGGGGAATTCACCATTGTTCGATTTATTAATAAACGCGACAAACCAGTAAAACTGTTTTGGATCAACTATGGAGGACAGCCAGTATTTTACGGAATCATCGATCCTGATACAGAACGCCGACAGAATACATATGAAGATGCTGTCTGGATGGTAACCGATGAAAAGGAAATGCCACTGGGCTATTTTGTCACCGGACGACAATTCGCTCGGGCAATTATACCAAAATAACTTTTTTGGAAACCTTGCAAATCTACAGACAAAAACGTTATTTTTCATCCTTTAGGTCAAAACGGTGTTAAGCCTACAACATACACGACGAAATTTTCTGCGTTCTAGTGTCGGCCTTGCGGGGCTCACACTCCCAACATTCTTCAAGGCACAAGCCGTCTCTGCACCCAAACACCGTAAAGCAAAGGCTTGTATCGTCATTTACACCTGGGGGGGTATGAGTCACTACGAGTCATTTGACCCCAAGCCCGAGGCTCCGATGGATATTCGCGGCGAATTCAAACCAATCAATACAGCAACGTCAGGGATCCAATTCAGTGAACACATCCCTTTAATTTCCAAACATTCAAACAAACTAGCTGTAGTGCGTTCAGTACATCACAATAATGGCGCACATTCTGGAGCTGTTTATCTTAATCTGACAGGTCATCATCCAGAAGGTCAGATTAAAGCCAAAGGCCGAAAGAACTGGCCATCTATTACCTCGGTTATTTCACATTTTCATCGTCCACTCGCAGGCATACCTGGTGCCATTAGAATGCCTTATTCTATGTACGATAACGGCAGACAAATGGCCGGTGAAAGCGCTGGTTGGCTTGGCGCAAAATACGATCCAATACTAATGCGAACACCAGCAGGCGAACCATATGGAGGTGTAAATCGATACGATGATCCAGCGCTCAATCTAAAATTAAATTTAAAGAAACAACGCATCTCTGACCGATTGACTTTGCTAGAACAACTTGATCAATCTCTCACTCAACGAATAGGAGATTCCACTGCATACGAAAAGCTTGATCACTACCGCCAAATGGCAGCCGATATGCTGCTCGGATCTCCAGTACGGGATGCATACGATCTAGAAAAGGAAGATCAACGAATCCGTGACATGTACGGCGACCATATTGGCGGGCAATCATTGTTACTTGCCCGGCGTTTAGTAGAGGCAGGAGTCCCAGTAGTACAGACCGTTTGCTCCGCCGGTGATTTGGCGGGCGGTGGCGGGGATAATTGGGATACACATCGCAATCATTTTTTCAAAATGAAAAACCGCCTACTACCAGTTTTCGATCGTGCAGTTTCAGCTCTTTTGACTGATCTTGAAATGCGAGGAATGCTAGATGATACGCTAGTTGTTTTTCTAACCGACTTTGGACGTACTCCTAAGGTTAACGCTAACGGAGGACGCGATCACCATCCTGGGGTGTACTCACTAGCATTCGCCGGTGGAGGTATAAATGGAGGTCAGGTCTACGGCGCAAGCGATAGGAATGGTATCGAACCCGCTTCTGGAGCATGTACACCTGCCGATATCCATGCCACTGTTTTTAAGGCAATGGGAATTGACCATAATGCAGAATTACATGATCAACTTGACCGGCCTTACCGTATTTGCGACGGACAACCGCTGCCGATAGTATAGTGCTCCATTTTTTAGCCTCAATCCGATGGCACTATTTAGGCACACTCCTTGCCTTATCGATATCAAACTCTCTTCAAGCTTCAAGACCTAACATCATTTTTATTCTGGCTGATGACTTGGGCTGGGCAGAACTTGGATGCTATGGCAATCGTTTCAACGAAACCCCCCATCTAGACCAACTAGCAGAGCGCGGTATTCGGTTCACTAACGCCTACGCTTCTGCCCCAGTTTGCTCACCATATAGAGCAGCATTCCTCACTGGACAGTACCCCGCTCGCACAGGAATTTTGGACTATCTCAGGCCCAACTCAGAAAAC
The DNA here is from genome assembly GCA_036166355.1 of Verrucomicrobiota bacterium. Classification (GTDB taxonomy): domain Bacteria; phylum Verrucomicrobiota; class Verrucomicrobiia; order Limisphaerales; family UBA1096; genus UBA1096. Next base: position 6,452 of record JAYZHR010000005.1, read on the forward strand.
GGACTAACTACAAACCACATTACTCTTCCCAAACAATTACAGGCCAATGGATACATAACAGGTATGATTGGAAAATGGCATCTATCTGGCTATCGGTATCATGGAGCAAAGAAAACTGTAAGACCTAAAGATCATGGCTTCTCATGGAATGTAGGAAGTGAAATCAAAAGTGTTGGAAATGGTGCAAATTTTTGGCCCTATATGTTTCGATCTCAACCCATCCGCTGGCTAGATTTTCAGGAACGAAAATTAGGCCAAAAAGAATATCTCACAGACCGCCTAAACCATGAAGCAGTCGAATTCATAGAAAAAAACAAAGACAACCCATTTTTTCTGTTCTTAAGCCATTACGCTCCTCACACAATATTAAATGGCAAACCAAGGATTGTAGCCAAATACAGAGCAAAACATCAGCCTGGAAAAAGTACGCGTGAAAAATGCTACCTTTGCCAAGACGCAACCCTTGAAGGGGATCCGCAAAACCACTGGGCTGGCAATCACAATCCACACCTAGCCGCCATGCTTGAAAGTATTGATGATGGAGTCGGTCTAATTCTAGCAAAGCTTAAATCTCTCAACTTAGATCGAAATACAATTGTAATATTCACATCAGACAATGGAGGTGAAACTCAAGTCACATCAAACGCTCCTTTGCGGGGAGGTAAAAGCCAACTCTACGAAGGTGGCATTCGAGTACCATTAATCGTCAGTTGGACCGATACTATTGCCTCAGCCCATGTATCACTTCAGACAACATCAAACGTAGACTTTTATCCAACACTCCTAGAGGCAGCAAAAATACCTGCTGGGAACAAACAAACTCTCGATGGTGTTTCTCTCCTAAACACATGGATACAACCTGAAGCATTTTCAAAACAAAGAGCATTATTCTGGCACTATCCTCTTGAAAAACGACACTTCCTCGGCGGCACATCTAGCGGTGCCATTCGGCTCGGAAAATGGAAATTGATTGAGAGCTTCACCGATGATTCAATTGAGTTATACAACCTCAACAAAGACCCCAGTGAATCAACAAATCTCGCTGTTAAAAAGCCGATCTTGCGGAAAGCCATGCTCAAGCGATTAATCGATTGGCGAAAATCATTGGGAGCTACAAAGGCACCACCTAAACGTTAAACCATTTGCTCCAAACAACGTGTTAAGGAAATATCACCGCATGTTAGAAATTCGAAATATGACTCATCTACTACTGCTTGGACTATTGTTGACTTTGAGTAGCAGCGTTAAGGCCTCAGACAAAGCCAAAGAATACAAAACCGATTCGAATATCGCCTACCGTACAGGTTCTAACTTAACTGACTATATGAAAGACCGTTGTCGATTGGATGTATATTATCCCACCAACGCAAAACAATTTTCAACTGTAGTATGGCTTCATGGCGGCGGCTTAAAGAATGGTAATCGTTTCTTGCCTGAAGAATTAAAAGAAAAAGGCATTGCTGTTGTGCCAGTTAATTATCGACTGCATCCCAAAGTTAAATCGCCAGCCTATGTCGACGATGCTGCTGCTGCTATTGCATGGACACTTAAAAACATCTCACGTTATGGAGGATCACCTAAACAAGTATTTGTGAGTGGTCATTCTGCTGGAGGATATCTTACAAGTATGGTTGGGCTAGACAAAAGTTGGCTTGAAAAATATGGAGCCGATTCAAATCAGCTCGCAGGTTTAATCCCCTACAGTGGCCACACAATCACACATTTCACAGTTCGTGCCGAAAGAGGAATTGATAACAAAAAACCAATTATCGATGAAATGGCTCCGCTTTACCATATTCGTAAGGATTGTCCTCCTCTTCTACTCATAACCGGTGACAGAAAACTAGAACTACTTGGCCGCTATGAAGAAAACGCCTATCTCTGGCGAATGATGCAAGTCCTTGGCCATCAAGACTCCTCTCTTATGGAGCTGGATGGTTACAACCACGGCCAAATGGCTAAGGCCGCACATCCCATTCTACTCAGATTTATCAAAAGAATTTTAAAACAGAGACAATAATAGGATTACATTCAGAATTACTAAGATAACACTTCATGAATCAAGCTTGCGTCAATCAAAAGAAATGTTAGAATTCAGGCCTGTTTCCAAGAAAAGAAAGGAACATTATTATGAAAAAACTAATCGCATTATTTGCAATGGCCACTTTTGTGTTCAGTGCACAGGCTGCTGAAGTAAGCCTAAAAGTTGACGGTCTTGTGTGTGAAAAGTCATGTGTCACTAAAGTTAAAAATAGCTTGAGTGATGTTAAAGGCGTAAACCTAAAGGGCACAAAATTTGCAGTCGGTAAGAAGTTGGGTGCAGTGAAGGTTTCCTTCTGCGACAAGACGACTACAAAGAACAAAATTATGGCAGCCATCAAGAAGGCAGGCTACAAAGTTGCCGAAGCTCCAAAAAAGAGCAAAGGCAAAGCTAAGTCTAAAAAGAAGGCTTAATTGTTCTATATATTTTATATCGGCGTTCCTTAGTTGGGACGCCGTTTTTTTTAGCTAGATGTTTTAACTGAACTACGGATTTTTTCTTTGCAACAGTGCCTTATTGACGTTTGCTTTTTGCAGCTCTTGGTCTAAGCGCCTTGTAAGCGTAAAATCTAAATTTCCATGGCAACTTTATTAATTGCATTGCTTTCCGGTTTTGGCTTTCTGGCCGCTTATCATACTTATGGGCGTTGGCTAGGAAGTAAAATTTTTCGACTTTCTGCCAATGCAGTATGCCCAAGTGAAAGACTTAAAGATGGAATCGACTATGTTCCAACGAATAAGTCAGTTGTATTCGGTCATCACTTTACGTCAATTGCAGGAACAGGCCCAATCGTCGGCCCGGCAATTGCAATCATGTGGGGCTGGGTTCCAGCACTTCTATGGGTGGTTCTTGGCTCCATATTTATCGGAGCGGTACATGACTTTGGAGCTTTAGTGGTAAGCCTGCGTAATAATGGACAAACAGTTGGAGATATTGCCGGCCGAGTTCTAAATAAGAGGGTAAGACTACTATTTCTACTGACACTATTCATGGCACTAACTGTTGTATTGGCAATTTTCGGGCTGGTAATCGCAGCAGTATTCAAACAATACCCGGCAGCAATATTCCCGTGTATCGTTCAAATTCCTATTGCAGTGGTAATTGGAGTACTCCTGCACCGAAAAGGAATTGATTTGTTACTTCCATCCATTGGGGCACTAATAATCATGTATATTACAGTAGTCTATGGTGATTCTGGTTTTCTAAAATCATTTAATGCTTCACTAGCAGGCTGGCCCATATGGAATTGGGTAATAGTGTTGTTGGGCTATTCTTATGTAGCGTCTGTTTTACCAGTCTGGACTCTGTTGCAACCACGCGATTACATAAATTCACTACAACTAATTTCTGCTCTAGCTTTAATCATGCTTGGTCTTTTCGTGGCAGCATTCACTGGATACACGCCAGAAGGAGCAACGAGCCCTCAGCCATTGGAATTCGTTGCACCTGCGTTTCAAATGACTCCAGAGGGAGCCCCAATGATTTTTCCTTTTTTATTTATCACTATTGCCTGTGGAGCAATTAGCGGTTTTCACTGCCTTGTTTCCAGTGGCACCAGCAGCAAACAATTGAAAAGCGAAACAGACGCCCGCTTCGTTGGCTATGGAGGAATGTTGACTGAAGGCTTTCTGGCAACGCTAGTGATCATTGCTTGTGGGGCAGGGTTGGGATTAGGGTTGATGAAAGAAGGAGTATTGTTGACAGGAGAGGAAGCCTGGCAGGCTCAATACTCTTCATGGGTTGCAGCAGGATCGCTCTCAGCAAAAGTTGGTGCATTTGTTAATGGTGCAGCAAATCTGCTTAAGTCCATAGGATTACCCCCAAATGTTTCAATCGCACTAATGGGAGTTCTGGTAGCCTCCTTTGCAGGAACAACACTCGATACTGCATGCAGATTGCAACGCTATGTTGTTCAGGAACTAGCCAGTACAATCGGCGGTAAAGTCGGAGAAAAAAACACGAAACAACCTATCGTTCCTCTTGCATTGCTTCAAAATAAACACGGAGCCACAATTTTTGCTATTGTTATAGCAACTGGCATGGCTGCAATTCCACCAGGTGGAGCAGAGTGGAGTTGGGCCAATGCAGGAAAAGGCGGGCTCATCCTGTGGCCGTTGTTTGGTGCAACGAATCAATTACTCGCTGGTCTTTCTTTTTTAGTAATCACTTTTTATTTGTGGCGACGTGGCCGAGCAGTTTGGTTTTTAGTTATCCCAATGATATTTATGTTAATCATGCCAATCTGGGCAATGACATATCAACTCTTCTTGGCTCCAGGATGGTTGATTTCTGAACAACCAAATATGCTCTTAGGCGGCATCGGCCTTGCAACAATCGCGCTCGAAATTTGGATGATTGTCGAAGCAATTAAGCTCTTTCCTAAGGCTAAAGGCATCCTTGAGGAACACGCCTTAGACCAAAAAACAGCCTAAAGTAGCACTCTGAAAAACTTTACCTCCATAGGCATTTTTGGCGGATCCTTCGATCCAGTTCATAACGGACACACATTGGTCGTTATGGCAGCACTGGAAGAATTGAAACTCGATCGATTGTTCATTGTTCCTGCTGCGCAATCACCCTTCAAGCCGGAACAAAAACCAGTAAATGCTAATATAAGACTCCGCCTTTTAAGATTGGCGTTTGCTGGAAATAAAAAGTGTGAAATTGATACTCAGGAATTAGAACGAGAAGGCATTTCATACTCGGTTGATACCTTAAGTGATTATTCAAAACGCTTCCCTGAGACCAAACTATACTACCTAATCGGAGCAGATCACGTCCCTACTCTACCACAATGGCGCGAAGCAGAATGCTTGGCCCAACTAGCTGAGTTCATTGCTGTACCTCGTCCCGGACAAAAAGCAGCTAAGTTTCCAGAACCTTTCCGTGGTCAATCTCTAAACGGTTGGCCATTTGAAGTATCATCTTCAATTATAAGGCAACGACTAAAAGCTGGACTATCAGTTGAAGGCCTTGTGCCCATCAATGTCGCCGAGGCTTTAACAAACGATAATCCGTATTAGGGATCCTATATTTTTAGCAGAAAATATTTTATAAATTTTATTTTTATGAGCCTCTAAACAGTCATAATTTTTCTTTTTTTTTGGGTGATTTAAGGGTCTAGTTGCGAAGATGTTTTTGCCCTTTAAAACTGCTTTTAATAGCCATTTGCGCTTCATTATTTGCATTTTTGCCTTTGTTTCGTCGAATTCTGCTATTTCGTTACTTGCGGCTGATTGGCCTCAATATCTTGGGCCTAATCGTAATGCTATATACCCTGACAAAGCGCTAACGAAAGCTTGGCCAGATGAGGGGCCAAAAGTTGTTTGGCGAAAAAAAGATATTGGCGAAGGTTTATGTGGGCTTGTGATAAGTGGAGAAAGAGGAATCCTTTTTCACGAAGTAGCGAGACAGGATGTTATTGAATGTCTTGATGTGAAAACTGGAAAATCAATATGGTCAAATCGGTATCTGACGAATTTTAGGGATAGCTTCGGTTCTGGCGGAGGCCCACGTGCAACTCCAGCAATTATTGAAAATAAAGTCTACACTATGGGTGCGCAAGGCATTGTAGTCTGCACTGACATGGCCACTGGTAAAACAGTTTGGAAAGTAGATTCCCAAAAAACTTTCCGTGCCCCTAACGGTTTTTTTGGCATGGCTTGCTCGCCAATGATTGAAGGTAATGCTGTGCTTTTAAATATTGGAGGCGAAAATGGAATGGGAATCATTGCACTCAACAAAAATAATGGAAAAACCATCTGGAAAGCACTCGATGACGAAGCAAGTTATTCATCACCAGTAATGGCAACACTACAGGGAAAACGCCGTGCGGTGTTTTTTACACGTTCTGGCTTAGCTATTATAAATCCGAGTAATGGCGATGTCGATTATGAGCATAATTGGCGGGCCCGTATTCACGCCTCCGTCAATGCAGCTGCACCACTGGTGATTGACGATCAAATATTCATTACAGCAAGTTATAACACTGGTGCACTCGTCATAAAGTCCAATAAAGACGGCTATAATAAGATTTGGTCAAATGATTCAAGTCTTTCTAGCCAATACGCTAGCGTAATGCATAAGGATGGATTTCTATACGGAACTCACGGACGGGCAGATATACCACCGACACCAGCACTACGGTGTATTGAATTAGCTACAGGAAAGATTAGATGGAGCGAAGACGAATTTGGGGACTGCCAAATGATTCTGTGCGGCAACCGGCTTGTAGCTCTAATGGAAAATGGAGAGCTTGTACTTGGACAAATCAGCCCGGAAGGGTGGAATGAAATCAGTCGAGCGCAGGTAGTTGGCTCAGGTGCACGCCGCCAACCAGCACTCTCCAACGGTCATCTTTACGTCCGAAGTAACAATCAACTTGCCTGTCTTGAAGTCCCATAAAAAAATCAACTGTAACTAAATCAGTTAAAAGTCTAATTGACAGAGGCATTGAGTTCCGAAGAAGTTTTCCCTCCACGCTGGCGAAGAAAATCTGCAGTGCTTTCGGAATCCAATTTGGTTGCATAATCAAGTGGAGTAACACCTGTTTCATCTAATAAGTTAACATCTACTTTTGCATCTAAATGCTGCTGTATGGCCTTGTTATCGCCTCGCTTCGCAGCAACATGAATCGATAATTCTGCACCAGTTTTACCTCCGTTTTGCTGGAGTAATTCAACTACATTCTGTGCATTTGCTTCTATTGCATAATCCAAGGGTGTTTGTTGATCAGGAGTCATTGCATTCACATCTGATTGATGTTCCAGCAGTATTCTAACAACCTCAATACGCCCAAACGTAGCAGCATCATGAAGCGGAATCTCTCCATTAGCATCTGTCTCCTCCACATCAGCCCCTTTAGCTAAAAGCCGTTCGACAATCGGCGTATGCCCATGAACTGTGGAGTAATGGAGCGGTGTAGCCATCAACTTTCCCCCTTTTGAATTCACATTTCCCCAATCCGAGATAGCCTGGTTTAGCATTTCAAGATTTCCAGATTTAGAGGCATCGATTAACGCACGGTCTGCCTCAGGATTGGAGCAAGCAATCAAACCAAATAAGGATAATATGGCACATATTACTTTTTTGTCTGCTGTCAACAAACGAACTTTGATTACTGAATTACAATTAATCAATCTGTTATTCTTTAATTAGTAAATGGCAGACTTGCATCCGACTCAACTATAAGAAATTGTCGTTCCGCTTGAATTTGTCTTATATAAAAAATTTTATAGCAATTGGCTTTCTAATGGTATTTTGCCAAGCCCAAGCTGAGCGACCAAATATTATTTACATTTTGGCCGATGATCTTGGATGGGGCGACCTTGGTTGTTACGGGCAAAAGACATTGAAAACACCAAACCTCGATCGGATGGCAAAGGAAGGCATGCGATTCACTAGACACTACGCAGGAAGCACAGTCTGTGCCCCTTCTCGCTGTGTTTTAATGACTGGCCTGCATACTGGCCACGCTCGAATTCGAGGTAACGGGCGAGGTCAACTTCAGTCCACTGATACAACTTTCGCTACATTGCTTCAGAAAAGCGGTTATCAAACTGGATGTTTTGGAAAGTGGGGAATCGGCAACCCGCCACCATTGGACGATCCTAAAATTCACGGATTTGATGAATTTTTCGGCTACATAAACATGTACCATGCTCACAATTATTACCCAGAGTTTCTTGTGAAGAACGGCCGAAAAGTAAAGCTGCGAAACGTGTTATTTGACGATTGGAAAACAAAGCGAACTGGCCCGCAGTACGAAGGCGCTGGGGTTGCCCGTATCACCAAAGATTATGCACCCAAACTAATAGCAGACCAATTAATTGACTACATCCGGAAGGCTTCAGTGAACAAATCAAAGCCTTTCTTTGCATATTATGCCTTGAATATTCCGCATGCCAACAACGAAGCAGGAAGTGAAAAACGAATCGGTTTCGATGGAATGCGAGTGCCAAACTGGGGTAGTCATGCGAACCTTGATATTCCCGATCAGGAAAAAGGCTTCGCCAGAATGATCGACTTTATCGATAAGGATGTGGGAAAAATATTATCCGTCATTAAAGAGTTAGGCATTGATGAAAACACAATCGTAATGTTTTCAAGCGACAATGGCCCTCATCAAGAAGGAGGTCATAAGATGGAATTTTTTAATAGTAACGGCCCCTTACGCGGCATGAAACGAGACTTGTACGAGGGTGGCATTCGTGTGCCTTTCATAGTGCGCTGGCCAGGCCAAGTGCCGGAAAAAAAAACCAGTCATCATATTAGCGGATTTCAAGATATTTTTCCTACGCTACTTGAATTAGGCCAAGTGCAAAATAAACATGAAGTCGATGGCATCTCCATGTTGCCAACTTTACTAGACAAAAAAGGCCAAAAACAACATGACTACCTATATTGGGAATTCACAGAACGTAGCGGCACAACAGCAATACTTAAAGGCAACTGGAAGGGCATTCGTCGCAACACTAAAAAGAATCCAAACGGGCCAATAGAAATATATAATTTGAATAAAGATCTTGGTGAAACCAGGAATATAGCAACTGAAAAAAAGTCGTTGATTGAAGAATTTAAATCAGCTCTTATACAAAAACACGTTGCCCAAAAATAATATTTCATATGAAAAAAATACTCCTCCTATCATTGTCTATACTTTTCGGATTCTCTGCTGATATAGCAGCGAAGAATCCTAACATAATTCTTATCATGGTGGACGACGCCGGTTATGGCGACTTTAGTTGCTATGGCCAAAAACTTTTTTTGACACCAAATATCGATCGCATGGCAGCTAACGGCATGCGTTTTACTCAGCATTACTCAGGCAGCACTGTCTGTGCCCCGACTCGTTGTAGTATCATGAACGGCGTACATACGGGCCATGCCTATGTTCGAGGGAATCGAGAGGTACAACCTGAAGGCCAAGCACCAATTCCATCTGACATGATCACTATTCCCAAACTTCTAAGAAAGGCGGGCTACTCCACCGGCATGTTTGGAAAGTGGGGTCTTGGTGCACCTGGCTCAAGTGGAGATCCAATGAACCAAGGTTGGGATGAATTTTATGGCTACAACTGCCAACGCCAAGCGCATACATTCTATCCAAAACACCTTTGGCATAATTCTAATAAAGTAATGCTAGATGGCAAAACATACTCACACGATCTCATACAAAAACAGGCTTTAAAGTTCATCCGAGACAATGCAAAAAAATCTTTCTTTGCATATCTGCCTATTACAATACCTCATGCAGCTATGCAGTGTCCCGAGGAAGATGTTGCTCCATTCCGAAAAAAATTCCCTCAGTTCGAAGACAAAATTGGGAAGTACAGCCACGGCACCAAGGTACGCAATCCAGTAGCTGCTTTTGCTGGCATGATGACTCGTATGGACCGGGGCATTGGGCAAATACTTGACCTACTAAATGAATTAAAGATTGCTGACAATACTCTAGTTTTGTTCACCAGCGATAACGGCCCTCACTATGAAGGAGGACATCAACCGGGATTTTTTAATAGTAATGGGCCTTTAAAAGGCCACAAACGCGATCTATACGAAGGTGGAATTCGTGTGCCACTTATTGCCTACTGGCCGGGCAAGATAAAATCCGGAAGTGTGAGTGATCACATATGCGCTCACTGGGATTTAATGCCAACTTTCTGCGAACTAGCCAACATTTCCACACCAGATCATACAGATGGAATCTCTTATGTTCCTACCCTCACAGGCAAAAAACAAAAAACACATGCTTATCTCTACTGGGAATTTCACTCCTACGGCAACGCCCAAGCTATCCGAATGGGAGATTGGAAAGGCATTCGATTGAAAGTTAAAAACAATCCCAACGCGCCAATTCAACTGTATAATTTAAAACAGGATATAGGAGAAACAAAGAACATCGCAGAAAACCATCCTGAGATAATAAAGAAAATTACTCCATTGTTCAAAACAGCGCATACCCCATCCAAGAGATTCCCATTATTCTCTGAGAATAAGTGATCTTTGAATTATACTGAGATTAGTTAGTTATTCCTTGTGCTTTGGCTAACCCAAAGAATATTCCACCTTTATCAAGCAACTCCTTAAAAGTACCCTCCTCAATAGTCTTTCCCTGAGATAAAACAATGATCTTATCCATTGACCGCAGTGTAGATAATCGATGAGCCACACAGAGGACAGTACGGTTTTCACTCAAGCGATCAATAGCATCTTGCACTTCGGTTTCTGCCTTAGAGTCCAACGCAGCTGTTGCTTCATCCAAAACAAGAATCGGGGCATTCCTTACAAAGGCTCTTGCAATAGCTAAACGCTGCCTTTGACCACCCGAAAGAGTAACTCCACGTTCACCGATTCGAGTATCGTACCCATCAGGTAGTGAAACAATGAATTCATGTGCATGTGCATGCCTAGCTGCGTCCTCAACTTCTTTTCTACTGCAACCCTCTTGACCTAAAGCAATATTTTCCGCAACGGTAAGGTCAAATAATACCACTTCTTGGCTTACCAACGCCATCTGTTGACGGAAGTCAGTAATTCGTAAATCGCGCAAATCATCTCCATCCAATCTTATTGAACCAGCATCCGGATCATGAAATCTGAACAATAAGTTGATTAGCGTACTTTTTCCAGAGCCACTCTCACCAACAATTCCCAACTTGGTGCCTTTTGGAACAGAAAGATGAAAGTCAGTGATCACTTGTTCCTCTTCATAAGCAAATGAAACTCCTCTCCATTGAATATCCTTTTCAAAGGTTTTGAATTGTTTCGGTTCTGTTTGCTCAAGAATATCAGGTTTTTCCGCAAGGACATTCATTAATCGATGGGCTCCAACACTTGCCTCTTCAATCTGAACATGCCA
>JAYZHR010000006.1:0-23369 GCA_036166355.1 Verrucomicrobiota bacterium
CATGGGAACTTCTGTAATTGCAGCCTCACTAACACTGGCAGTGATGACTCTGCCAGTAATCATCGCCAGCACTAAGGAAGCGCTATCCGCAGTTCCTATGACTTTTCGACAAGCATCATGGAACATGGGTGTAAGCCGATGGCAAACCATACAACGAATCGTACTACCAAACTCTATTAGTGGCATCCTAACAGGAATCATACTTCAAGTCTCCCGTGCTGCAGGCGAAACAGCTCCCATAATGTTTACAGGTGCCGTTGTCTTTGTCCCTATAGCGGGAGATGAAGTGCTAGCATATGGATTAATGGATAAATGCATGGCATTAGCAATGCACCTCTATACCATATCAACTCAAATCCCTAATGTACCGGAATCACTTCAGTTCGCTATCGCAGTAGCACTTTTAGGGGTTGTACTATTGGTTAATGCTTTATCAATTGGATTACGCGTTTACTTACGCACACATAGAAAATGGTAGAACCAACTTCTAAGCTAAAAATTGAGGATTTAAAGATTTCCTACGGTGACAAGCAGGTCGTACACGGAATTTCTTTCGAAATACCTCCCAATGAAATATTCGGCGTAATCGGCCCAGCGCAATCCGGAAAAACGTCCATGCTAAAAGTAATTAATCGCACCATAGATTTCACAGCAAACGCTCATGTTAGTGGAAATGTTGAGATTGATGGCGAGGATGTCTTCAAAGTAAAGGATGTATACGGGTATCGGAGACGTATTGGAATGGTCGCACCCCTTCCAGTTGGGCTCCCCTTAACAATCTATGATAATGTAGCTTTTGCTCCTCGCAGTTTTGGGATGAAAGACAAGGATCAGCTAGATGAATTAGTTCAAAAATGCCTCGAACAAGCCGCTCTCTGGGATGAAGTTAAAGATCGCTTAAACTCACTAGGGACAAAGTTATCCGGAGGCCAGCAACAAAGACTTACTATTGCTAGGGCATTATCACACCAACCTGAGGTGCTATGCCTAGATGAGTTCTCCATTGCAATCGACCCGGTAACCACAATGAAAATCGAAGATGTATTAAAAGAACTGAGCAGTGAAATGACCATTATTCTTGTGACAAACTTGGTTCAGCAAGCAAGGCGCCTCGCCAAAAGAACAATGTTTCTGCTGAACGGCGAACTAATAGAAGAAGGCCCTACAGATCATATTTTTTCAGGTAAAGCTTCCAACCCTAAAACTAATGAATTTGTATCCGGCGCATTTGGCTGATCAATGAGCGAAGAAAACCCATACGCAATTACAACAAAGGATCTTGACCTTTGGTACGGAGACTTTCAGGCACTTGAAAAAGTCAGCCTAAATATTAAAGATGGCATTATCACCGGATTAATTGGGCCAAGCGGATGTGGAAAGACAACATTTTTGCGATGCCTTAACCGTGTTAATGAACGCTATGGTAATGTTAGAACCGAGGGCACCATTAATCTACTTGGCAAGAATATATACGACCCAGATGTTTCGTTAATTGAATTACGAAAGTCCGTTGGCATGGTGTTTCAACGACCAAATCCATTACCAATCTCAGTTTATGATAACATTGTTTTTGGACTAAGAGTTCACTCGCCCAGAAGCGAATTAAAGCGCTCAATTCTTGATGAAGCTGTTGAACAAGCTTTACGGGAGGTTATGCTATGGGATGACCTTAAGGATAATCTTAAAGAAAAGGCAACAGAGCTACAACTAGAGCAACAACAAAAACTCTGCATCGCCCGCCTACTGCCTTTAAAGCCTGAAATCATCTTAATGGATGAGCCTTGCTCTGCACTGGATGTTGGGGCTACTACAGCAGTTGAAGAACTTATGCTCACACTTGCAGGTAAATATACAATTGTGATTGTTACTCACAATATGGCACAAGCTAGACGCATAAGCCATGAATGCATCTTCATGCTCCTTGGAGAAATAGTAGAACATGATCGAACCGAAAAAATCTTTTTAAATCCTAACAATCAAAAAACTAGTGACTATATCGAGGGAAGATACGGCTAAGACTTCTTAATCACTAAGCCACTTAAAACTTAACATTATATATTCAATCTATTCTCGCCTGGTAATTATACAGGCACACAGGAATATAAACGTAACATTACTAACAATAAGAGTGTAATTACGGTTAACAATCAATACAGATGGATTTAAAAAAAGTATTATTAGCAGAATTTATCGGCACATTTATTCTTGTTTTCACCGGAACCGGGGCAGTTGTATTTGATGCTATTTCCAATGGGGCAATTACTCATATCGGAATCTCATTGATATTTGGAGTGGTTGTAATGGTGGTAGTTTACGCTCTTGGGGACATCTCTGGCGCGCATATAAATCCCGCGGTAACTATCGGATTTGCTATAAGTGGGGAATTCCCATTTAAGCGTGTCGCGCCCTATATTTTGTCTCAATGCCTGGGGGCAACGGCAGCGAGCTTCAGCTTGCTGGCACTTTTTGGAAATCACAATGAAATGGGGTCCACAATACCTATCGAAATTGAAGGCCAAAGACTTATCTACGAATGTTTAATTCTTGAGGTAATTATAACTTTTATTTTGATGTTTGTTATTCTGAATGTCGTGTCCCCAGATAAAAAGCTAGTTGCTGGCATAATAATAGGCGGCATCATCGCAGTTGAATCAGGATTCGCCGGACCGATAAGTGGAGCGTCAATGAATCCAGCCAGATCTCTAGGTCCAGCACTTGCTAGCGGCAACTTCACAGGTTTTTGGATTTACATTGTTGGTACAATTTCTGGCGCGGCACTTGCAGTGCCTGCCTGGAAATTCATTCGCCCTAATAAAAGGCAATCAGGAAGACCTAATAGAAACAGGCCAAGAAACAGGCCTCCACAAAGACCACAAAGGCAAAAAAATCAGCAATGGAAAAAGAGGCCGCAAAACCAACAGTCTTAATTCTGTGCACTGGTAATTCGTGCCGCAGTCACATGGCCGAAGGAATTCTCAAATCGGTGGCAGGAGAAATCCTTAATGTTCAGAGTGCGGGGTCAGACCCTGCAGGCTATGTTCATCCGCTAGCCATTAAGGCATTAGGAGAAATAGGAATAGATATTTCCGCCAACTCATCCAAGCACATGAATGACTTTCTTGAACAAGAAGTTGAAACCGTTATCACAGTTTGCGGCAACGCCGATCAGGCTTGTCCTAGTTACCCAGGCCAATCCAACCGTCATCATTGGCCTTTTACTGACCCTGCAAAAGCAGAAGGCAGTGAAGAAGAAATATGGAAAGAGTTCCAAATAGTACGTGATGAAATTAAAAAAAAATTCACTGCATACGGAAAAGAAAGGCTAGCTTAGCATAATCTATTTTTCGAACTCGCTTTGATTAACTGCAGGCTGAAAAAAACGTCCTTTACTTGTAATAACTTGTTTCGGGGAAACTAGATCGTTGTAAGAACTGCTTCTCATATTATCCAGTTCCACTCCTGAATAATATAAGGCGGCGACAACAACGGTAGAACAGATGTAACCACCACCTATATCATCCTTGTTTACCGGCTTAAGGTTGGCATTACGGAAACCAAGAGCACTAAAATTATCATACGTCTCCGCATTCTGACCACGTTCTATCCCTATTTTTATAAAATCATATAGTCTTTCTCTGTCTACTCTAGACCAGTTTGAAATACGAAATGCATCCCAATCCCTTGACACAAGATCTTTTAACCGCCGCTTAGCGTTGACGCCTTCAAATGATTGACAGGTAAATAGCACTTTATCTCCACTTCCTTCAGGATCATTTATCACTATATCTAAATGCCCATAATCAAGAACAGTATAAGCAATATAATTTAATCTTCGATTCATGATCAAATCTCGACCGGATTCAAATTTGCCCAAACTTGCAGCCACCAGATCACCCTCTCTTAATTCTTTAATCTTTTCGATTAGCGCAGACTCACCCATGCTGCGGCGATAAGAGACTACAGGCTCAAATGACAATCGATCTTCTGGGTCAGCTAACCGTGAAGGCCTTGGCACAAACGCGCGCTGCAACCAACTAGGCTTAGGGACATGTGACTTATCGTTCATCACACATCCTGATGGCAACAACAGAACAGCAGCAATAAAAACTCGATAGCAAACACCCAAGAAACGCTTTAGAGATGGACTTAAACAAGCCTCAAGAATAAAGTCTGCGGCATGCCGGATGGACCGTGTAAAGTGCTTTTGGTTGTAGGAAGTCTCCATGAAGACTCTGTAACTCGGGTTGCAATCAACCACCTCTCGGAGAACTTGTCGACTGCAGGATGCGAAGTCAACACACTAGACTTTATCGAGGACCCCCTGCCCCTTTTCAATCCTGATACCGTCTGGGAACAAGACTATTACTCATTATTGAAAAAACGAGTTCTAGACTCCGATGTGATTGTTTTAGGCACACCTGATTATCACGGAAGTATTAGCAGCACCCTCAAAAACTTCTTAGACCATTTTTGGAAGGAATTTGCAGGAAAACTGTTTGCCACAGTTGTTGCATCCCATGAAAAAGGCCTTACTGTCCACGATCAGCTCAGAACAGTTGCACGTCAATGTTACGCGTGGGCAATGCCTTACGGCGTTTCTTTTCTTGAAAAAGTAGACGTCAAAGACGGTCAGGTTGTTAGTGAAGAGTTGAAGAACAGACTAGAAATGCTTCAGAACGACATCCAGACTTACGGCTCAATTCTTTCAGCGCAACGCTCTGCAGACCTTGCAGGGACAAACCCGGGGTTCATGGCTCAACTACGCAAGTAGCACTAAAGAAACAAATTCTTCCAGGCTGATTCATTAAATCCGACTACCCCTTTTGTTCCTTTAATAACAAAAGGACGCTTAACTAGATTTCCATTACTTGAAAGAAGATCAATAGCTTTATCGATACTCATTTTTGGAAGTTTTTCCTTCAAATTTAACGACCTATAATCAACGCCTGAAGTATTAAAGAGCTTTCTAACATCTCCTTTATAAATATTAAGCATCATATTTAACTCCTTAACAGATGGCGGCTGTTCTCTAATAGGAATAGATTCAAACTTAATCCCATTATTATCCAAATATTTTCCTGCCTTCCTACAGGTGTCACAGTTTTTGTATATATAAACTTTTAACTTCATGATTAATCTAAATAAAAAGGCGGCACTAGGCCGCCTTAATATAAAATTATAATGCAAAAATCTTATTGCTGCTGCTTTTTAGAACTCAAATTCCCATGAATCGGACACGTAGCTTTTTCACCAACAGCTCCAATTACATAAGCATCTCCACCGCCAGGGCATGTAGGTATACCATCTTCAATATACTCGGCTAATTGTTCAGCAGTAGGAATTTGGCCGTTTGCGCGCTTTTCCCTTGTAGCCCAAATTTCCTTGGCGTTATCGATTTGCTTTAACTGAACGAAGCAACTGGTCTCCTGCGCATCGCTACGCATTTTGCTAAATTTAGGAACTGCAACACCAATAAGCAGACCAATAATGGCCACCACGATCATGATCTCCACAAGCGTAAAACCCGCTGCCCTTATTTTCTTATTATTCATTTCTTTTAAAGATTGCATTAAATAACTCGGCGTTTCGTAGCAAATCCACACGGGTTGTCAACTCCCGCCATTTATGATCAACACCAGTTACAGCTGAAAGTTTCACTGCTTGGATAGATCATAACATCGAATTTCATTATCATTTCGAAGATAAACACTTCGATTAGCAAAAGCAGGATGTGACCAAACTAACATTCTACCACTTACCTTGTGCGTGGGTTCAATTAATTTAGCACGACTAATTTCCTGATATCCGCTGGGTTGAAGTTTAGCGATAATCAATTCCCCTAAATCATTAGCCAAAAAATAACGCCCTCCTTGCTTTACAGTAAAAACATTACCCCAACTAATAGGTCGTTCCCTCTTGAAAGGTGAAAAAGTACTCCACAACTGTTCCCCATCGGACAATCTTGCGCAAATATACCTACCTCCATAACTACAACCATAAATATAATCATCAACGATCATTGGTGTATTATGAACCCCAGCAATACCCCTACGCGAAGTCCCTTTCCAAGCTACTTTGGCTGACTCTCCATTCTCTGCTACTTCAATGCACGCTGAGACACGGTTGTAGCTCATAATAAAGATCCGATTACCAGAAACTACAGGCTGCCCAATAGACATGGCAAAAGTTGACTTAATCGGTACCGTCCAATAGACACTTCCAGTTGATAGATTCAAAGCTTCAATCGCATCACTATGCCAAATCAATAATTGCCGCTTACCTCCGACAACATGAACCACAGGCGGACAATAACCTGGCTGCTTAGCCGAGAGTGATTTCCACAACTCTTTTCCATTATATTTATCGAAAGCAACAACCGTAGATCCTTCACCTCCAACAACGCATATTAACTTATTTTCATAAACTAAAGGATGCGCTGACACTCCCCATTCCGGTGTTTTCAAAGCATAATCTTTTTTGAAATCTCGAGACCAAATCACCTCTCCATTATTAACATTATGGCAAAACAAATTCCCTTCAGCTCCCAGCGAATATACTCGTGAATCATCAACAGTAGGCGTTACCCGAGGGCCAATGGCATAAGCAGCTACAGAAGTATAGTCGCAATCCCATTTATATGACCAAAGCAAGCTCCCATCCTTCTCATTAAGACACACTATTCTTTCGGAACCGGGAAGGAGCTTACGAACAAAATTAATATTCCTCGGAGGCTTACCTTCATGAAGCAATTTAGCTCCATCAGAATCTAACGGCTTAACTAAACGATCCATAACAAACACTTTGCCTTTTGCGACAGAAGGACCTGAATAACCTGAGCCAAGAGAAGCAACCCAACGCAATCTTGGGCCATCATCAGGAAAGCGATCAATAATTCCCGTTACATCCCAATTCCCGTCACGCTCTACCCCTCTCCACTGAGGCCAATCTTCAGATTGAACTGAAAAAGGAACAACTAGGAAGCACACAAAGAAAGCCAAGCGAATAAATAAAAAAGAATGTAAAATAGACATTATAATCTAGCTGAGTTAACAGCAAAGAGATCACGATATTCAACTAACTAACAAAATCTAGAACTAATTTTAATCATATTTGAGAACAATTAGTTTAAATAACAGGAAGCCCAGCGACGGTTCGGCTTGCCGTCACTGGGCCAGGAGGAACTGAGGATATTCAAAAAAACGCTCAGAGTTGAAGGAAAACTGAAGAATGCCCCGGTCAAGTCAACCAAAAATCGACATAATTTAAGTTTTTTTTGCGTTAATATTCATTTTTCTCACTAACTGTATCGTTACAGTAGATTGTCGAATAATTGTTAATAACTAGCGTTTTGCTGCGAAAAATATGTTCATAATATCAAGAGTTAGGCCTCTGAGAGTGGATATCTTCATCATTGCCGGACAGAGATTCAGATGGAATTTCTGGTGAATCTATAGGCTCTTCAACCTCGTTGTTCTCAATTGTATTTATAGAAGAAGTGAAATCAACTTTTCGGCGAAGTGCAGGTATATCCTTTTCAATTGCTTGATGAAGATTTTGAAGCAACTTTCGTGATGATGATGATGTAGACAAACTCCTTAAGCCATAAGTGGAAATCACATCTAAAACACTCGGCTTTGTAGCTTGCCATATAGAAAATAGATCAGCTCGCTTCCGTAAAGACAGTTCCCCTTTATAGGCACGTTTAAAAAACATATCCAAACTGTCCTCTGAAGATATGGAGGCTCGTAACTTTTGAAGACCCAGTGAACAAATCCACGAAAAAATAAAAACCAAAAGAATTAAAGAAGCTAAAATAAATCCAGGAACAGTTAATTCATTCCAATTTTCTTCGTTGAATGCAGTTATCCACTCATCATTAAACCACCATAATCTCGTCAACCAGAACGAACCACCAACAACAAACATAGCACTAAAAACACCAAATCTAATTTTACTCACTAAACGCTTATAATATGAGGCAAGCTCGTGACACACTCTAGAGTGAACTGCCAATCGTTTTGCCTGAATTAAAAGGCCGCTAACAAGATTATCAGCACGACGTGCAGGAGCTCTTTTAACTTCAGCAACAACTTCCTCCCTCGCAGTATCGAAATCTTCTAGAGGAATAGTATGCTTTTGATCCAATTGGCCTGTTGCAAAATCTGGTAAATATGTCGTATAGATTCTTGGTGTATCTTTATTGGGAATCGTCTTAGAAAGATTCCAGCATAATGTTCCATATGTACGCGCAAAATCCTTAATATGATCAAACAGATCTACCTTATTAAGTATTATCAGTAGCTTGTGCTCCAACCCTACCAACTGCTCAGTGAAGATAGAAATAGCCTCCCCTGTTGTGCCAGGTTTATCAGGATCAAAAAAGAACAGTATTAAGTCAGCGCTTTCAGCAAAACGCTTTACACTTTCACGAAAATCATAACCACGATGTTGCACATCACTTGCAGAATCTATCATTCCCGGACTATCAATTAGAGTGAGATGTCGCAATACTTCGGCAGGATAGGTTTTATAGTGAAGCTTAGCTAAAAACTCAGGACCCAAGTCCGCCATGTCCTGATAGTCCAAATCCGGATGAGTCACGACAGTCTGGCCATCGAGTGTTTCTTCAGCCTCCCCATAAGTTAGCAGGGTGAACCCATCATCAGTGGGAGCTAGGCCTGATTTCTGAATCTCTATACCCGCAAGATGGTTAATAAAGGATGACTTTCCAGAAGAATGATTCCCTAAAAAAAGCACTCGAGGCAAACCAGGTACATCTCTATCACTGACAGGAAGAGGATAGTGATATCGACTTGCTAATAAGGAAAGAGTCTTGGCGTACGTCGAACGAACGTTTCTTTCTAATTTTAATAGATCATCCATTAAGGCAATTCAGCTAATTCCTAGGGACCATTTTAATCATTCAAATGTCTTCACCAAGAAAAATGCACCTGAACGTGGATAAAATGAGTTTTCCCAAGTCAAACTTAGCGTTAGCTTATCGCGCATAAATGAGTTTAAAGGAGGATATTACAGCCCTCACAGAGCGGGCAAAAACAGCTTCTCGTTATCTAACCACGCTAACAGAATCTGAAAAAAACAAGTACCTAGTTGCAATGGCTGACGCCATCGAGGCTAACGCTGATGAAATAATGGCGGAAAACTCTAAAGACCTTGCAACAGGAAATAATATGGGATTATCCAAAGCCCTGCTGGATAGGCTATTGCTAAATAATGATCGTATCACAGCCATGGCTACCGGATTACGTGAAGTTGCTGAATTGCCAGACCCTATTGGACGCATACTAGAAGAACGCCAACGCCCAAACGGACTATTATTAAAAAAGGTATCAGCACCAATCGGAGTGATTGTAATAATTTACGAATCGCGACCTAATGTAACTGCGGATGCGGCAAGCCTATGTTTTAAATCAAGCAATGCTACTATTTTAAGAGGCGGCAAGGAGGCTATTAACTCAAATCAAATAATAGCCAAAATAATGGTACAAGCAGCAAGGAGACTGTCACCAGACTTTCCAGAAGACGTCATACAAGTGGTATCCACTACTGATAGAGCTGCAATTCCAGAACTGTTATCAAAGATTGAACATGTAGACCTATGCATACCTAGAGGCGGCGAAAACCTTATACGTGCTGTAGCAGAGTGTTCACAAGTCCCAGTGATTAAACATTACAAAGGCATTTGCCATGTTTATATCGATAGCGAAGCAGATCAAACAATGGCCGAGAAGATTGCCTTTAACTCAAAAGTTCATAGACCCGGAGTATGCAATGCTAGCGAAACACTATTAATTGCAAAATCTGCTGCAAATAAAATACTTCCCTCACTTTGTAAGAAATTATCACAAGCTGGAGTTGAATTGCGAGTAGATATGGCAGCTAAACAAATTTTAACTGATAATGGAATAGAATCAATAACAGCAAACGATTCCGATTGGGATGAAGAATATCTAGACCTAATTCTTTCAATAAAAATAGTTAACGGAGTAAAAGAAGCTATCGAACACATTAACACCCATGGTTCTGGGCACACAGATGCTATCGTAACAAACAATTCCGAAACTGCTAAACGCTTTCAAGTAGAAGTAGATTCATCGACAATATTCTGGAATGCTTCAACACGGTTTACCGATGGAGGGCAATTCGGCATGGGGGCAGAAATCGGTATTAGTACTGATAAGATAGGAGCTCGAGGCCCAATGGGATTGGATGAATTAACTAGCTATAAATGGCTTGGAGTTGCTGACGGGCTGATTCGCGAATGACTATTTCAGGCTTAAGAAAGGATATAGAAAGTAGATTTAAAAAAGCAGGCATTGAGTGTCCTGAAGCAGATACCGAATGGCTTCTGGCATCGCTTATAGAATGCAGCCGTTCAGAACTTCCTCTTCATTTAAATAGAAATGTTAGCGAAAATGAAATTAATACTCTTATGGATCTGGTTGAGCGACGGGAGAAACGAGAGCCTCTTCAGCATATTTTTAATTCAACCAACTTTTACGGTTTAGAGTTCAAAGTGTCCAAAGCTGCATTAGTTCCAAGACCCGAGACAGAGCAAATAATCGAATTAACAGCCAAAGATCTTGCAAAGATTCCATCTCCATTAATTTACGATTTTGGCACCGGTAGCGGTTGCTTAGCAATCACTCTTGCCAAACAACATCTCAACGCAAGAATTATTGCGTCCGATATTTCGCAAGACGCAATTCAATTAGCAAAGAGAAATGCAGTTCTACTTGGCGTTGCCGACCGAATTGATTTTAGAGAAGAAAACGGTCTTGCCCTTAAGGATTCCGAAAGAGCACATTTAATCGTTTCCAACCCCCCTTATATTCCAACAAAAGAGATTCCATTACTACAACCTGAGGTTAAGGAATTTGATCCGCATACAGCATTAGACGGTGGATGTGACGGACTGAATTATTATCGAATGCTAGCTAAATGGCAAAGGTTCTTAACTATCGACGGTTCCTTAATAGCAGAAATAGGCGATGATCAAAAGGAAGCTATTTATAATATTTTTCGGGAATCAAATTGGCAAAATGTTCGATTTAAATCAGATCTATCTGGCAAACCTAGAATCGTGATTGCAACTGGCTAGTATTAACGCAAAACTCATCACCTGAACTGAATGGACTGTTTAGTAATTAAAGGAGGCACCCCTCTTAGGGGTGAAGTCAAAATAAGTGGAGCAAAGAACGCTGCTCTTCCATTAATGGCTGCTACATTGCTCACCAGCGAAGAGTGTGTATTACGTAACCTGCCAAATCTTAGCGATGTACGATTCATGTCCAAAATATTAAAATCACTAGGGGCTGACGTTGAAACAAGTCGGGGATCAATTAGAGTTCGCGCAAAAAAAATTGAAGGTTTTGGTGACTACGATTTAATAAGAAAAATGCGCGGGTCGATATGTATTCTCGGCCCATTAATGGGACGGCTTAAAGAAGCAAAGATCTCGATGCCCGGAGGTTGTGTTATAGGAGCGAGGCCTATTGATTTACATCTCAAAGGAATGCGCGATCTTGGCGCAAAAGTGAATATAAAATCCGGGTACGTTCATACAAAGGCAAAGGATTTGAAAGGGACTGAGAGCTTTTTGGGAGGACGGTGTGGCCCCACTGTACTTGGAACAGCCAACTTAATGATGGCTGCCACTTTAGCAAAAGGTAAAACTGTTATTCATAGCGCGGCCTGCGAACCTGAAATTGAAGATCTCGCCAATTTCCTTCTTGCAATGGGTGCCAATATAACTGGAGCAGGAAGCCCTACTATTACAATTCAAGGCGTCAGAAAACTACGTGGAGCTGAACACCGTGTGATTCCTGATAGAATTGAAGCTGCAACTTTCGCCTTAGCCGGCGCAGTGACTAATGGCAACGTCAAGGTTAAAGGCTGTGTGCCTGGGCACCTAAGCGCAGTCCTTGACAAGATGCGAGAAGCAGGAGTTAAGTTTTCGGCTGAAAAAAATGCCATCCATATCAAACCCTCAAACAAACTAAAATCTGTAGACATAACAACAATGCCGCATGCTGGATTCCCGACAGATGTTCAAGCGCAAATGATGGTTCTAATGTTAAAGTCTCCAGGAATCAGCATTATCACAGAACGTATTTTTGAATCTCGCTTTATGCATGTGAATGAGCTTGCTCGTATGGGCGCAGATATTTCAATAGAAGGCCCTAGCGCAATTGTTAAAGGAGGCTTACCTCTAAGTGGGGCTGACGTAATGGCTAGTGATTTAAGAGCCTCTGCGGCCCTAGTTCTAGCGGGGTTATCTGCACAAGGCACAACCCGAGTTAATCGAGTCTACCATATCGATCGTGGCTACGAGGATATTGATGGTAAACTACGATCAATTGGCGCCAATATTAAACGAGAACTAGGACACTAATTCATGCCTACTAAAGGCCAACCTGTCACTGTCGGACTCATTCAAGCTAAAGCCCACAGCAATCCTTCGGACAACTTAGCTTTAACCTTAAATAAAGCAGAGCAAGCTGCAAAAGATGGTGCACAAATTATTTGCACACAGGAATTATTTTCTACCGAATACTTCTGCCAAAGCGAAGACCATTTATGTTTCAATTTAGCTGAAACCATACCTGGACCAACAACAGAGGCATTCCAACAATTAGCCAAACGCTATAGGGTAGTATTAATCGTCTCTATTTTTGAAAAACGTGGTTCAGGGGTATACCACAATAGCGCGGCAATTATTAATACTGATGGCTCCCTGCTAGGCATATACCGTAAAATGCATATACCAGATGATCCGCTTTATTATGAAAAGTTTTATTTCACACCCGGCGACCTTGGCTTTCGAACATGGGAAACTACATTTGGTAAAATAGGCGTGCTAATATGCTGGGACCAATGGTACCCAGAAGCAGCAAGACTGACAGCTATGCAGGGAGCAGAAATATTATTTTACCCAACAGCCATCGGCTGGCATCCCTCAGAAAAAGCTAAATATGGAAAACGCCAGTATAATGCGTGGGAAACCATTCAATGTAGTCATGCAATTGCTAATGGATGCTATGTCGCATCTGTCAATCGAGTCGGACATGAAGCAATAAATAATGGAGACGGGATAGAATTTTGGGGGCAAAGCTTCATCGCCGATACTTCAGGTCAGATAATCAAAAAGGCTTCTCAAGAAGAAACAGTACTACTTTGCGAGCTAAATCTTAGCAAAGTTGAAACAACTCGAACTCATTGGCCATTTTTGCGAGATAGAAGAATAGATGCATATTCAGACATCTCAAAACGCCTGATTGATCAGTAATAAATAAACACTGCCGTAAAACATGAATAATTATCGTGGCAGAATAGCACCCACCCCAACAGGATACCTTCATTTAGGGCATGCCCAAACATTTTGGACTGCAGCTAAACGCGCCAATTATTTTAAAGGAACATTAGTTTACCGTTCTGAAGACCTTGATAATCAAAGATGCAAAGACGAGTTCCACGATGCAGCAATGTATGATTTACGTTGGCTAGGATTAAATTGGAGTGAAGGCCCTGATGTAAACGGACCCCATAAACCATATATACAAAGCGAACGAATAAATCGATATAGAGAAGTATTTGAATTGATGCGGTCACGAGGTTTTGCTTATCCATGTAACTGCTCAAGAAAAGATGTTGCCGAGGCATCGAGCGCTCCACACAAAAACAACGATGAGCCCATTTATCCAGGAACATGCAGGCCCGACAAACTCAAAGAACAACAAATAACGCAAACCACATCATCCCAAATCAATTGGCGATTTAAACTGCCTGAAAAAGAACTTGTTAATTTTACTGACGGGAATTTCGGCGCACAACAATTTCTAACCAATACTCATTTTGGAGATTTTATACTTTGGAGGCATGATGATGTTCCTAGTTACCAATTAGCTGTTGTAGTCGATGATCATGATATGCGCATTACAGAAGTAGTTCGAGGAGCTGATTTACTTAAATGCACTGCTCGTCAGATACTACTATACAGAGCGATGGGATGGAAAATTCCTGAGTTTTACCACTGCCCCCTTGTAACAGATACTCATGGCCAACGCCTAGCAAAACGAAATAATGCTCTTAGTATTAGACACATTAGAGAATCGGGTGAAACTGCAGAGTCTATTATAGATAAATTCACAATTTAGTTCGCTGTAAAACATTATTGAACATGACAAGCTACCCACAGTACATTCCCTTCGCAACTTTGTGCGGATGCAAAATTTAATGAGACAATCTCTAGCTTTCCTTTTAGCTCTTACGTTGGGGGGACTCAATGCTTTGCTGGCAGAGCCGCTACAAACTCCATCACAAAGATTTGGCATTCCAAACCCTAAAACTCAACCAAGCTTTCGTCAGCACATAATCCCCCTACTCGGTGTTCGTGGCTGCAATGGACGTGAATGTCATGGGTCATTTGCCGGAAAAGGCGATTTTCAACTTTCACTTTTTGGTTACGATTTCGACAAGGACTTCAATGAAATCGCCTCGAAAGAAGAAGGCTTTCGAGCAGACCATGAGGACCCTGAAGACAGCCTGCTTCTGCTCAAACCAACAATGCAGGAAAAACACAGAGGAAAACTACGCTTCAAAAAAAATAGTTGGGAATATCAACTAATCTTAAACTGGATAAAAAACGGAGCGATAAACGATTCTAGCACCACACCTGAATTTGAACGTTTAGAAATCAACCCACCATCAATCCAATTTTCTGAAAGCAACCAAGAACAAAAACTTCAAGTGATAGTTCATTGGAAGGACGGCTCAATGGAAGACATAACGGAACTGACTCGTTTTCGCTCAAATGATGAATCTATTGCCACAGTCAGCAAAGAAGGAACCGTTAAATCTACCGGCAAGGGAGATACTCATATAATTGCTTTTTATGATAACGGGGTGCAACCCATACCAGTTATAAGGCCTTTATCAGAATTAGCTGGCAATAATTATCCAATAGTTAATAGCTCTACAAAAATTGATGAAATAATTATTGGAAAACTACGGAAACTAGGCATTGTTCCATCATCGCTTTGTTCAGATGAAGAGTTTCTTCGTCGTGTTTCTTTAGACCTTACCGGCTCTCTCCCTCTCCCTTCAGAGATCCGCGCTTTCCTTAAAGATAAAGACTCAAATAAAAGAAACAAAAAAATAGAGGAATTATTTGGCAGATCGGGATATGCCGCATGGTGGACCACAAAACTATGCGACTTCACGGGCAACAACACAGAAAACCAAGGTGATCCAAATTTTCGGGATGAAATGGCAAGCCAATGGTATGACTGGATTCATCAGCGTATAAAAATAAACACTCCATACGACCAAATTGCCAATGGGTTAATCATGTCAACAAGCCGCAAAAAAAATGAAAACTTCATGCAGTTTTCAAAAGAGATGAGCCAACACTTTAAAGACGATAAACCAATACCATTTCATACTCGTAATTCCATGCCACATTATTGGTCACGCAGAAATGTCCGAAAAGCCGAAGAAAAAGCACTTAGTTTTGCGCATTCATTTTTAGGCGTACGCATTCAATGTGCACAATGCCACAAACATCCATTTGATCAATGGACTCAACAGGATTTCAAAAAATTTCAGGCATTTTTCGAGCCTATACAATATCGCGGGAACACCACTAAAACCGACGGTTCATTAAACTATAAAAGTTTAATGAACGAAATTGAAACTGCCATTGGTTACGACAAGAAAAAATCAAACGGGAACCGTGACAAACGAAACGAAATTAAGAGACGCGCAAAATTAGGAGCACCTGTCCCCTGGCAAGAAGTGTATATAAACTCCACAAAGATAAAAAATCGAAAACCAAAAGGTAAAAGGAAGAATAAACCTGTATCACGAGTAATAACACCCAGTGTTCTTGGTGGTGACGACGTGCACTTAACTGATTACGATGACCCTCGCCAACCGCTCATGGACTGGCTTCTTTCAGGGGAAAACCCATATTTCGCTCAAGCATTTGTAAACAGGGTTTGGTATAATTATTTCGGACGAGGAATCGTTCATCCAGTAGATGATATGAATTTAGCAAATCCTCCTTCAAATAAACCTTTAATGGAATACCTATCAAATGGTTTTATCAAATCTGGATATGACATGAAATGGCTGCACCGCACAATCCTTAGTAGTGACGCCTACCAACGAAGCTGGCGACCGAATAAAACTAACAAAAAAGATGAAACTAACTTTAGCCGAATGACAATTAGACGCCTCCCTGCAGAGGTTGTTGCAGACGCAATAAATCAAGCTACAGCAAATAATACTAGAATCGCAGACTTATCATCTAACAGTAGCAACAGAACGATCGGGCCTTATGCGATGAATCGAAAAAATAAAAACCTAACGGAAATGTCTTATGCTTTAAGCGTGTTTGGTAAACCTGAAAGAGCTGAAAATTGTGACTGCGAACGTTCAGATGATCCAACTTTATTACAAGCCATATTCACCCGTAATGACCCTATATTAAATACCATGATCGAGGGTAATAACAAACGGCGTCCCGGGTGGATCACAGAGCTAAATAAATTATATACAAGTAATTCCACCACATCATCTAAAGGTAAAACCAAAAGACCAAGGCAATTAAAAAAGCTATATGAACAACGAAAAAAACTCACCTCAAACGCACCTAAACACCCAAAAAACAACAACAGGACCGCACTAGAGAAATACGCAAAAGCAAGAAAGGCACATATACAAAAAGTGCAGAAAATCAATAGTTCAATAGCAAGGATAAATAAGATTAACAACAACACCTCAGCCAGATTCATTACCTCAAAAGAGGTCGATCAATTGATCAATGAAACTTTTCTACGAACTGTCAGTCGATTCCCTACACCACTTGAAAGGGCCAAAGCTACGACA
This sequence comes from Verrucomicrobiota bacterium, assembly GCA_036166355.1. GTDB lineage: Bacteria > Verrucomicrobiota > Verrucomicrobiia > Limisphaerales > UBA1096 > UBA1096. Next base: position 16,912 of record JAYZHR010000006.1, read on the forward strand.
GATATTAACAATGCAAAAAATAAAATAGACGGCATAAGAGACCTGTTGTGGGCAATGCTCAACACCAAGGAATTCTTGGTAAATCATTAATTACAAAATAATGAAAAAACAAATTTGTTGTGACGGAATAATTCGCAGGGATTTTATTAAGATCGGTGCATTAGCTGGTGCTGGACTAAGCTTGCCTGATTACTTTAACACAGCAATTGCTGGGACAAATAATAGAAGCAAATCTGCAATTTACATTCGTTTAGCCGGGGGCCCTAGTCATATGGATTCATTTGACATGAAGCCAAACGCCCCAGATACACATCGAGGTGAATTTAAAGAAATCAGCACAAATATTCCCGGAATAAGAATTTCGGAGCACTTGCCAAAATTGGCAAAGTGCGCTGACAAATACTCAATACTCCGCGGTGTAAGCCACAGCTTGGCAGCACACCGACTAGGATCTGAATATCTCATGACAGGCAACCGTCCACTACCCGCACTTAAGTACCCAACATACGGAGCAGTCATCAGCAAAGAACTGGAAGGGGCTACTGATATTCCTCGGACTGTAGCTATTCCTAAAGGACCAACAGCCCCAACTGGATTTCTTGGATTAGAGTATGGCCCATTGGAAACAGGAACATCACCTAAGGCAGGCGAACCCATGAACATTCGAGGCTTATCTCTTTCTAACGGGTTAACATTAGAAGATATCGACCGCCGCCACAATTTAGTAAAGAGATATGACACAGCATTCGGCAATTTTGCAAATGAAGACAAGATCCTTAGTGGCATGGATGAATTTAGTCAAAAAGCTTACCAGATGATACGCTCCAATAGCACACGTGAAGCCTTTGATCTAACTAAAGAATCTAAAGCTGTTAGTAGTATGTTTGAAGAAGGAAGCTTCTCTCAAAGCTGCCTTCTTGCAACACGATTGATTGAATCTGGCGTACGCCTAGTTTCCATTCAACTAGGTGGATGGGATACCCATAGGGACAATTTCAGCAGGCTCAAAGACAATAATCTCCCTAATTTAGATGACGGCATCTCAGGTTTACTAAATGCATTAACAGCTAAAAATTTACTAGAAAGCACCTCTGTATTTGTAACCGGTGAGTTTGGTCGTACTCCAAAAATAAATGAACGAGGAGGCCGCGACCATTACCCTCGAGCAATGTTCTGTCTGCTCGCAGGAGGAGGAATAAAAGGCGGTCAAGTAGTTGGAGAATCAGACTCAAAAGGCGAAGCCCCTAAAGACCGAATAATTACACCTGACGATGTGGCCGCAACTTTTTATCATTCACTTGGAATCGATCACACAAAGGAATATCACACTCCAACAGGTCGACCAGTCATGATTGTTCGAAACGGGAAAGTCATCCCTGAACTAATCTGATTACCTACACAGTTTACACAAAAACAAAACAGAGACCTTTTTTTGTCTCGCAAAACAACATGAAATTCACTTTTAATAATTGTTTTTTCCAAGAATGAACGAACAGGTTGTTATACTAGATTTTGGATCACAATACACACAGGTTATTGCCCGACGCATTCGTGAGTGCAAAGTTTATTCAATCATACTTCATTATAACACGCCTGCGTCAGAGATAAAAAAAATAAACCCCAGAGGAATTATTTTATCAGGTGGGCCTTCAAGTGTTTACTCAAGAAAAGCTCCACTTCCAGATAAGGATATATTCAAACTTGGGATCCCAATTCTCGGGATCTGTTTTGGATTACAATTAATGGCGAAATATCTGGAAGGAAAAGTAGAAAGAGGACAGAAAAGAGAATATGGAAAAGGAATATTAACAATTAAAAATTCAAAGTGCCTTTTGTTTGCGGGCCTTCCAAACAAACTTCAAGTCTGGAATTCACATGGCGACAAGCTAACCAAACTTCCAAAGGGGTTCAAAGCTGCAGCCATTACTGAGAATTCAAAGTATGCAGCGATTGAAAACGCTAAACACAACTATTACGGATTACAATTCCACCCCGAAGTAGTGCACACGCCTAAAGGTAAAAAAATTATCTCGAATTTTGTCCATAACATATGCAAATGCGGCCGTAAATGGACCATGCGTAATTATGTGGATCAGGCAATTCAAGAAATTCGGGAGCAAGTAGGAAAAGACAAAGTAATCCTAGGCCTTAGTGGAGGCGTTGACTCCAGTGTAGCCGCAGCACTAATCCAAAAAGCAATCGGAAAACAGCTGACATGTATCTTCGTTAATAATGGAGTGCTGAGAGCAAATGAAGCAGAAGCAGTTAAACAATTATTTGGAAAAAACTTTAAAATCAAACTTCATTACGAGGATTCGACTACTCTGTTTTTACGCAAACTACGCAAGGTTACAGATCCGGAAACGAAAAGGAAAATTATTGGAAATACGTTTATTGATGTGTTTCAAAAAGCAACACGAAAAGTAGGTAAGGCCAGATTTCTGGCACAGGGAACACTTTACCCTGACGTGATTGAATCTGTACCTATAGCGGGAAATCCAGCCGCACTTATTAAAAGCCATCACAATGTAGGCGGGTTACCAGAAAAGATGAACTTTGAGCTTATTGAACCGTTACGATGCTTATTTAAAGACGAAGTAAGAGAGCTTGGGAAGGAACTTGGGTTGCCAAAAGAAGTTGTAATGAGACAGCCTTTTCCAGGCCCAGGTTTAGCTGTGAGAATCCTAGGCGAAGTAACACCTGAACGCTGCGATATCTTAAGAAATGCAGATTCAATTGTCGTAGAAGAAATGAAGTCTAACAACCTTTACTATAAAATCTGGCAAAGCTTCGCTGTACTATTGCCTGTGAGAAGTGTGGGGGTTATGGGCGATGAAAGAACATATGAGTACACTATAGCTATACGTGCTGTAGAGTCGAAGGATGGCATGACTGCGGACTGGGTTAAACTCCCTAATAAGATCCTAGAAACTCTTTCAAATAGAATCATTAATGAAGTTGACGGAGTAAACCGAGTTTGCCTGGATATTTCGAGCAAACCACCCGCAACTATTGAGTGGGAGTAAGGCTTTCAATACTTATCAGGCTAACCTTCTTCTTGATCCACGGTACTAATAATACGCCCATCTTTAAGTCGAGTTAACAGCTTTTGCCCAGCTGCCACATCAATTGAATTACGAATAATAACTCCCGTATTTACATTACTCGTAATAGAGTACCCCCTGGAAAGAATGGTGTCTGGCGAAAGTAATCGAATGTTTTCCGTAATCCTTTCATAAGCAAAACGACACGCAGTTAGCTTTTTAATAGAGGCTTCATTTAATTGTTTAAACAACCAAGAAAGCCGCTCTTTTTGCAGCGTAACATGTCTACTTGGCTTTTGAGCATCAAGCCTTTGCGTAAGCTGATTTAATTCGTATTTAGCTGACTTTATTCTACTTTGAACTAAAGACTGTAAATCTTCACTTAAATCATCAAGAAGCTGGCTTTTAAGCATTAATTTGCGCGCTGGATGAACCTGAACTAATCGATGCAACTGATGTTTTAGATCTCGACCTAAACCCGATATATTATCTGAAGCCAAACTGTATATACGCCGACTTGATCGCCTCACAAAATCTTGTGAGGAATGAAAGCCTTCAGTAATCAATTCAGCAGCCGCACTTGGCGTTGAAGCCCGGACATCAGCAACAAAGTCACTAATCAAAATATCAATCTCATGACCAATAGCAGACACTACAGGTAGATTTGACTCTGATATTGCCCTTGCCAAAATCTCTTCGTTAAACTCCCAGAGATCTTCCATACTACCTCCTCCTCGAGTTAATAAGATTAAATCTAAGGAACCTGTATTGTTTTGCTCCCATTCGTTTAGCCGCTTTAAAGTATTGGCCATTTCTGCTGAAGCCCCTTTTCCCTGAACACGGCATGGTGCAATGATCAATTTTAGTGACGGACATCTTCTCTGGATTACATTAATTACATCTCGAATAGCAGCTCCAGAACTAGAGGTAACTATACCTATACAATTAGGATATTTTGGGATTTCAATTTTTCTTTTAGAATCAAATAGTCCTTCGGACTGAAGTTTGGCTTTAAGTTTATCAAACTGAACCTGCAATGCCCCCCTGCCCTTTAGTTCAACTTGCCGAACAATCATTTGGTACTGGCCGCGCGGTTCATAAAGAGTAACGTCACCGCGAACCAGTAACATTTCGCCGTCATTCAACGCCCCACTTAAGTCAGATGCAATCCCACGAAAGAGAGCACAACTTATTTGCCCTTTGTTATCCTTGATAGAAAAATATATATGACCGGAAGATTGCCTTCTTAGACCAGTAATTTCACCCTCAACCCAAACATTGCCCAATTGCCCTTCCAAAAGACTCTTCGCCAAACGGTTAAGCTTGGAAACCGTATAAACTTTACGAGATTCTGCCCTTTCATTAAAGAGCTCACCAAATTCCCACTGACTACTCTGCCCACTCATTCTTCTCGCTGACTGTCTGGAAGCATTTCAGAAATTCGTTTTATTGAATTTGCTTTTCCAGTTGATTCATCAATATCTATCAAAGCACCATTTAAAGTAACCCTTCTTGACGCCACTCCAAACCGTTGCGGCTGATGTGTTAAAAATCTTTGAATAATGGGCTCTATCTCTCGACCCAATATGCTCTCCTGAGGCCCTGTACACCCTGCGTCGCATAGAAAAGCAGTGCCACCTGGAAAAATCTGCTCATCAGCAGTTTGTACATGCGTATGCGTTCCAACTAATGCGCTAACTCGACCATCTAAAAAACGACCCATCGCAATTTTCTCAGATGTTGTTTCAGCATGCATATCAACAAAAATTATATTCGTTTTCAGCTTTAACTTGGCGACTGCTGTGTCGGCGGCGAAAAAAGGATTCTCAATCGGCTTCATAAACGTCTGACCTTGCAGATTAAGCACCCCAATTGGCGGCAAATTGTTTACCTGCCTAACACAATAACCCTGCCCCGGCGTCCCTACAGGATAGTTTTCTGGCCGAACAAATTTAGGCTCATTATTCAGCAATGATATCACCTCTCGCTTATCCCAGAGATGATCACCACAGGTCATCACATCGACTCCGGCTTCAAATACTTCAGTTGCCGTAGAAGGAGTCACCCCTGAACCTCCAGCCATATTCTCACCGTTGGCAATAATAAAGTCCAAATCAAGCGTGTCTCGTAGGCGAGGCAAAAAATAACGGACCGCCTTTCTTCCGGGCTTCCCTACGATATCGCCAATAAAAAGCAATCTCACATCGAAGATACTACAAAATTCCTATTCAATGCACGATGCTAATCTTGATGCGATCGCCTCACTGATTAACACTCCCCCTATGTCTGTGAAGATTAGAACAGCGACCATTCACACCACACAACTCAAGACTCGGATGCCATTTAAATATGGCATAGCAACAATGACCGAGGTCCCAATGCTGTTTACTAAGCTGGAAATCGAAACAAACGGTAAAAAAACATCTGGCATATCATCAGACCTTCTCCCACCAAAATGGTTTACCAAAGTCCCAAATGAATCTATAGAAAATGAAATATCAGAAATGCTAAAGGTTATACGCCATGCGATAAGCATAGCCATTGACTCTGAAGCAGAAAACGCTTTCAAACTTTGGAAACTAATATATGAACGCCAAGATATATGGGCAAAAAAACAATCGATCCCACCTTTGCTGGCACATTTCGGAACATCATTGGTCGAACGCGCAATAATAGAGGCAACATGTAGACTCCACGATCAATCTTTTCATAAGGCATTACTTTCAGGTTCTCTTGGCTTTTCGACCGACAGTATACACTCTGAATTAAATAAAACTCCTTTTAACAACTTACTCCCACAAAAACCACTTCCAAAAATATCAGCCAGGCACACAGTTGGCCTAGGGGACCTGCTCACTAAAGAACAAATATTAGAAAATGAGAAAATTAACGACACTCTGCCACAATCTCTAGATGAGTGCATTCAATATTATAAACTAAAACAATTTAAAATTAAAATTAACGGAAACATAGACTCAGATTTAGAAAGGTTAATAAGCATCGCAAACGTAATAACTCGTGAAACAGCAAACAACTTCGCTTTCAGTTTAGACGGGAATGAGCAGTTTAAATCAATAAGCAAATTTCGCGATTACTGGACAGAAATAAACAAGGAAAAATCGTTAAATAAGTTTTTTAAAAATTTACTATTCATTGAGCAGCCATTACATCGAGACATAGCTTTGATGAATTCATTAAAGGATGAATTTAATGAATGGCCCGAAAGGCCACCAATTATAATCGATGAATCTGACGGGGAACTTGAAAGCTTACCCAACGCTCTATCTATTGGCTATTCAGGCACAAGTCATAAAAATTGCAAAGGTATCTTTAAGGGAATTGCTAATGCATGCTTACTAGAGAGCAATCGCCAAGCTGGACTGGTAACAATGATGAGCGGTGAGGATCTATGCA
>JAYZHR010000007.1:0-16381 GCA_036166355.1 Verrucomicrobiota bacterium
AAAACACGTCTATTTCTTAATGTTTTTAATGGGAATGTAATTAGAAGGCAGACGCTCTATCCAGTTGAGCTACCGGGGCAATATAATTAAAGCCGTAAAAGGATTAGGCTCTTATTGCTTCTGGGTCAAGATTCTTACTTTTCTTTTGACCCTCCCAAAGTGACACTGATTCCATATTTCTTTTGAAGATGAGAATGAGCTTTGCTTGCATTGCGCGAGCTGGGGAATAGCTTGCAAGTGCGCTGAAACCATTTAATAGCATTTTTTTTATCTAATTGTTCTTCATAAGTATATCCAATTTCAATTGTTGCGTCTGATGCAGATTTTTCATTTGCTAGAATTTGATGGTAGAGAGTCAGAGCTTCGGTGTGTTCCTTTAATTTTCGATGGCACTTTGCCATTTTAAAATACGATTGAGGGTATCTGTCTGTTTGGCGATAAGATTTAATAGCTAATTTAAGTTGATTAGTAATTTCGTGAATTTCACCTGTAGACCAATGCCAATTTCCAGCATTAGAAGGATCCAGGGTTATTAATTCGCGATAGACTTCTATTGCTTTTTCATATTTTTTTTCGGAAGAATATATTTTTGCTATTGCCTGCTTCCATGTAGAGATTTCATCCGGGGCAGAATTGATTAGCCTGTTGTATACTTGAATGGCTTGTTCAGTTTGTTTTTGGTTTATCCAGATTTGAGCAATATTTTTTAGCCCTTCGACTTTATTTTCAAATTTAGCATAAAATTCCCGTGATTTTGAAAAGCGTTTCTTAGTGCTGTGCCAACTAGCAATTTTGCCAAGAATGGAATCATTCATCCCTAATTTTTTAGCCATTAATTCATAAGTGTTAATGACTTCGAGATCTCTTTGTGCTCTTTCATGCGTTCTTGCAACCCTGCGGAATAGTTCAGGTTGTGATTCATTGTCGGCATTATCAATTGATTTCATGATGATTGAGATGATTTGATCAGCAAGTTTTTCGCCGTTAATTTTTGTGGCTTTGTTTCTACATAGATTGCTTACCGCATCCTTTGAATTTTGGTAGATGGCGTTGTTCAATTCATCTTCTTCATAAAGTGAAGCAAGCAGATCTATGGCTTTATTATAATCAGGTTGGCTAAAATAATGCCTGGCTAAGTTTTGTGTGGATTTAGTTATGTAAGGCAGGCTTCTTTTGTTGTTTGCAGTTTTTAGTACTATATCCTTCCATATCTGAATTAGTCGTTTTTCATCCTTTTTAATTGTTGCAATTTCTGACAAGCCCCATTTCGATAGTAATGCAATATGGTGATTTGGGTAATTAATTATGGCTTTACTGTAAGCTGATTCAGCTTTCTTGAGTTCTCCGATATCCTTATATGATTTTCCGATAAGATATGATGCTGTTTTGGCTTCTATGGAATTAGGCCAATAATCAATAACAGACTGAAAACCATCACGTATTCCTGTATAGACTTTTCGCTGGTTAATTAGGCAGTGGCTCCACATTAATTGTGCGTACGCTGCGCCATTGCTGGTTTCATAAAGTGTAATGTATTTTTCGTACTCAGCTGCTGCGGCTGCAAATTCCCCCTTTGTATAAAATTTTTCAGCTGTCTTTAATTGATAACGTTCAACTTGTCTCAGGCTGCCAAATGTATCCACCTCTATTTGCTCTGTCCAAGAGAGGTTTGCCGCAGGGATCGATGTCAGTGGCAAAAGGCTGATAATAAGAATTATGGTTATTTTGATTGTTTTTTTGCTGTGAGCCATCTGCTGTATTCTGAGTTTGCGTAGAGCATTACGTTCCCGCCTAATCTGTATCCTGATTCCCAAACATGTCGAGGTACGCCTGCATGGCCATCTGCCCATGCATCCCCAATATCCCCTGGGTGATAGTATACTGCTATTCGCCCGTCGACTACCCATCCCCAAGCAAGTCGGCCGCCATGAGGTGCTACCACTGGCAGGAATGGCACACCATTATGTATTGGGTGATCTAGTGGAACTGGTTGAGGCTTAACCTTAGGGAGTGTTTTTTGCATCAATGAAAAAAACTGACTATGCCAGCCGGGGCTTCCTCCATTGTCGGCAAATATCATGCCGTGCTTCCCAAGTATGTATTCTTGCAAAATTTCAATTTCAGTATTGTTTAATCGGATGTTGCCCTGACCTGTCATGTAAACAAACGGGGGGCTTTTTCCTTCTGGGAATCTTTTGAGTTGTGAGATGCTTCTGACCTCAGGTTTTTTTGCTGTCTTATGGCCTGTGTTGGCTGCATACCATAGAAGCATGTTCAAGTCGGAGTTGCGGTTTAGGTCCTGCTCCCAGTCTCCTCCTGAGTAGCTTAGTCTTATGAATCGCACGAGGCCTCGCTTGGTTCCTCCTTCAAATCCAGAATCTTTTCCTTCGCCGTGTCCAACTTCATAAATGTGCTTAGTTAATTCCTGTAATTGAAGTTTTATTTCCTCAATGGGTGGAGGATTAAATAAGACTGCGCTAAGTGGGTTTATTATTATTTTTTTTCGAATTACTTTTTTTATTTTAACCACATTTTGTTTTAGTTGGGGATTGCCTCCTCCATCTGGTAATTCGTAAATCTCATTGCAGCCAGTTAATTGGGTGATCAAAAGAATAATTAGAATGAAGAAAAGGGTATATATTAGTCCGGCAGTTGCTGATTGATTTAGTTTTCGACGTTTATTTCCATAATACCAAGCCTGTATATTTAGTGGATTTGAAGTCTTAACAGTTTGCTCTAAGCCTGCACTATTCATTGCGGCAAGCGGATTAGATGTGTGCTGATGCTTTGTTTGAAGGATTAGTGATGAGCGTTCAACAATCCAAACACTCCATCCTAGGCCAAGGATAAATATCAGGCCGATCCCTAACTGTGAAAAGGTTGAGCTTAGAGAAACCCAGCCAAGCCAGCTGCTAAGACTGACGGCTAAAAATATCGCTGGAAGAGTGCAGATTGATAGAGAGGCGCGGTTAAGAATTACTCCATATTTATTAAGATTATGTCTCCATAATAGAGATAAGATCAAAATAACTCCGAAAAATATTAATGATAGCCATTCAGGCAACAGACGCAGATTGAAGTAGTCAATCCAAGCCAAGACGAATGTAGTAACCCAAAATAATCCCAGACGATTAATTAACGGAGAGAGAGGATTGAATACTTCCTTAGCTAGCTCTTTTGTTTGTTCTCTTTTTGACAATGTTACTCAAGTTCTTTAAGTAGATCTCCGGTGCTTTCAAATGGGTTGGGCTCTGATGGTATTCCTTTTTTTGATTCTCCAATACCCAAAGTTTCAGCAACTGATTTAGGGTCATTTAAGGGTTCGCTTGTCTGTATATTTGTAGGTGTTGTATTTGAGTTTGATGTATTTACGGCTGCTTGAGTGGTGTTGGTAGGTGTTGTATTTGAATATTCCGGTTGTATGTTTTGTTTTAACTCTGTTTTTTTGCTCAATAACAATGGAACAACTGTTGTTGCGATTAAAATAAATAAAAGAATAAATGTTGCAGTAATGGTGCTCTGAATAAGGCTGCTTTTTGCAAAGGCTCCTAGCATTTCAGTTGGTGATTTTCCGCGTATTTCACTTAAGAATTGATTTAATTCATCTGCAACTGTTGAGCTGTTTTTTCTTATGTTTTTTATATCTCTGGAAAAACTTGCCATGGGGGCGTTTGCCGCACCTTGAGTTTCATTATTTTCGGTTTTTATTGTGCTTGTTTGAGGCGTTCTAATTCCGTCTATCGATTGTACAGTTCCTTGTTCTCCGTTACTGTAACGAATAATTTGTTGTTGGTTAATGCAGTTAGCATCTAGCAGTGCCTGAATCTCAATGATGGTTAGCGGCCCAATTTCATTATTGTCTTTTAAGATATAAATGGACATGAGGTTAGTCAGCGTAGTTGTTGTGCGGGTTCTAGGACGTGGTGTAATTCTCCGCCAGCTTCACTTATTGCTTCAATGGCGGGCTCAAAGTATTCAGCGATAACATCTTTGTGAACTTTGAATAGCACGGTTCTGCTCCCAGATGGCAAATCTCCTAGCAATACGGAGAGTTCATCAGAGAGGTTTTCTGCTTTTATCAGGCGCCCATTGAGATAAGTAATATTAGATTTGTCTATTACTATACTAGCGTTTTGGTTGGCCGGTTTTACTAGTTCTGTTCCGGTGGCCGGTTGCCATATTAAATGACTGTCGTCTCTTGCTCGTGCTAATAAAACAATAAAAATCAAAAGCAAGAAGGCAATATCTCCCATTGCCATGGACGGAACTGTTGCTTCAAGTTGTTTTCTTCGCAAGATCATGCTTATTCAACGATTAATGTCTGCTCTTCCTCTATTAACAATGTGACTATCCCGCCAGCTCTTTCAATTATCTCAGTCATAGCAATCCAGAATTCGTAGGGGACATCCGCTTGGCTTTTTACTACCACTATACGATCAGACTCTTTCTCTTTCTGGTTTAAGATTTGTTGTATTCTTTGTTGAAATTCTTCTTTGCGATAAGGAGTTCAATTAATGGTGATAGTTGTAGGAGTCAGGCCGACTTCAATTGTTTTCGAATTTTGTTGATCGTTGTTTTTCTCGCTGCTTGGTATTGTTTGAGAGCGGCCGTCTTCTGGTTCGACAGAAGCGCAGACCAGAAAAAAAACTATTAATATAAACGCAATATCATTCATTGAGCTTGACGGTGGGTCAACCAGGTATTTAGGCCGGCGGAGCTTCATGATGAAGGTGGTAAGTTTCTCCTGTCGGGCGCTTCGCCAAGTGTCAATTGGAGTGTAATGGCTTCCATTAGTTCTGCTGCAGACTCCTCAACTTCAAGTACAAAGTTATTGATAACACTGGAAAAATAATTAAAAGCAATATACGCGGGAATTCCCACTATTAGACCGAAGCAAGTTGTTAACAAGGCTACTTGAATGCCAGCAGCAGCAGCTTGGATAAGAGTGCCTCCGCCAGTTTTATCCATTTCAACAATATCACTAAATGCAACGATCATTCCTTGTACGGTTCCAAGGAAGCCAATCATTGGTGCAACGCTGGCAACGATTGCCAGTAATGGCAAATGACGTTCTAGGGCAGCGAGTATATGGGCGCCGTATGATTCCATGCTCTTTATTACTTTTTCTTCTAGCCTAGCTGGGTCGTAATTAAGTTTGTTCAGGACAAGGTATTTTCTTAGTCCGTTTGCTAAAATTGCAGCAACTGGTCCTGTCGCCTGCTCGCACTTGCTTAAGGCGTCTTCAATACGTTCTTTAGATAAATCGTCCATTACGCTTTCCTTTAATATTAAGTTATTTGTGCCAAGCATTTTCAAGCTTCTCCACCTTTCTATAATCACAGAAAGACCCACCAATGCCATTGCCAGGATAGGCCACATGAATAATCCGCCTTCGATTAAAAATCCAAGTGCGCCTGAGTCAAATATATTAGAAGTGATTGCTTCTTCTGCTGTATTAGCAGTTGATTCTGAGGCTGAGTTAGTCCTTGGGCTGCTGTTTGCAGTTTGCGCTAGGATTGCTTGGATATTCTGCATTGGTACTAGCGAGAGAATAGCAATTTGAGTGAAATATGTGAATCATAAGTAGCAGTTTATTCATTGAAAAATAGAGCACGAGCGTACTCTGAAGGTGAAAATTGTTGCAGGTCATCAGGCTGTTCGCCAAGTCCAATAAATTTCACTGGTAGTTTTAGCTCATTTTGAATAGCGACAACCATCCCGCCTTTTGATGTTCCGTCAAGTTTTGTTACTATTAGTCCCGTTAATGGCACAGATTTGTTAAATTCTCGAGCCTGAATAAGTGCATTGGATCCAATTGATGCATCGACAATTAGGAGGGTTTCATGTGGTGCCCCGTTGTATTTTGTTGATATTACCCGGTGGAGTTTTTCGAGCTCCCTCATAAGATTGTGTTTTGTATGAAGTCGGCCGGCTGTATCAATTAGAAGGTAGTCAGATTTCTTACTCAAAGCTGAATTTAGCGCGTCGTGGGCTACTGCTGCTGGATCAGCGCCGTACTCGCTGCTAATAACAGGAATATCAAGCTGGCTTCCCCATGAATTTAGTTGTTCAATTGCGGCGGCGCGAAAAGTGTCGCACGCTGCTAGCATAGGATTTCCACCTGTATTTTTAATATGGTTTGCAAGTTTTCCAGCGGTTGTTGTCTTTCCTGCTCCGTTCACGCCAACAAGCGACACAACAGTCAGTTCAGAGTTTTTTGCTAGGCTGTTAGTGGTTTTTGAGAGGCACGACTCGACGACAGATACCGCAACCTTAAGTATGCTGCTTGATTGTCCTCCATTGGATTCATACTCTTTGCGAACTGCTTCTATGATTTCCTCTGTTGCGCTGATTCCGATATCAGATGAAATTAAAGCCGCCTCCAATTCCTCTGTATCATCTTCTGTTAGTTTTGGTGATCGTGATATTATTCTATTAAATTCACTAGTTATATTATTTTGTGTTTTTTGGAGTCCTGTGAATATTTTTGATAATAAACTCATGACATTAAATTGTTGAGACTGGTCCTATGTAGTCTTTGTTTCATTTTTTCAAGTATTTCATATGGAACCCGCTTCGTGCCAATAGCAGGATCACCGTGTTCAGCTCCATGGCAGTCTGAACCACCTGTAACTAGTAAGTTGTATTTTTTAGCCATTTCTTGATAGCGCTTTGTTGTGCTTTTCGGGTGCCGTGTATGCCAGCATTCGAGCCCGTCTAGTCCGGCATCAATCAATTTTGGTATTAGATTGTCTATTTTATTCAGCCCGGGATGAGCCATTATAGCGAGTCCGCCTGCATGGTGGATTAAATCAATGCCTTCTCTGTAATCAGCATTTTTTTTTGGGATCCATGCAGGTGATCCTTTTCGGAGGAAGCGCGTAAAAGCCTCATTGTTGCTTTTGCAAAAGCCATATTTTACGAGTGCGCGTGCCAAATGCGGCCTTCCGGGGGCTTTGCAATTTGCTAGTTCAAAAACTTTTTTTGCCTCTAAGTTAACACCAATCTTGTTTAGCTGGCCGACTAGTTCGTTGATTCGGTTAATCCTGTTTTGTTGATATTCGGATGTTTCTTTAATTAATTTTTTATTGTTAACATCTAAGAAATAGCCAAGTAAGTGCATTTCATTGCCTTCTATGTCAACTGACAGTTCTGTTCCGTTGACAAATTCTATTCCTCTTTTATTACAGGCTTTTGACAAGTGTAGACATCCCTCGATTGTGTCATGATCGGTTAGGGAAATAGCCGATAGGTTCATTTCTTTAGCAGCTATAGCAACTTGTTCTGGCGTATATATGCCATCTGAAAAACATGTATGCAAATGTAGATCGATGTGTTTTTCCAATCGCGTCTTCTTTGTTAATTAGCGCTGCTTCTTGAGGGGCGCATTAGTTTGGCTTTTATCTTGTCTAGAATCCCGTTTACGAATGAACCGCTTTTTTCTGTTGAGAATTTTTTTGCAATATCTATTGCTTCATTAATTGTTACAACTGGAGGGATGTCTTCTCTGTAAAACATTTCATATATAGCAAGGCGAAGTATGCTCCGGTCGACTTTTGCTATTCTATCAATATCCCAGTTTTTCACTTCCTTCGAGATGATGCTGTCGAGTTCTTCTACTCGGTCAAGGACTCCATTAATTAGAGTTTCGCCAAATAACCGAACAGCATTGTCTTCTTCTGAAGGTGGAGGTAGTTCCTTGACCTCCCCCCAGCTTGCAGGGTCTTTTTCTTTCTTGATAGCCGCCGTTGTTTGGGATGACCAGAATCCATCTAAAGCCTCTTCTCTGTTGCCAGGAGGATTTAAGTCATACTGGAACAAGAATTGAATTGCTCTTTCTCGGGCTAATCTCCTATGACGCATCCGCATTAGGTTGTAGGAATATTGTTTTTAATAAAACAAAAATTAGCCTGAAGCTGAAATTGTTTTCAAGTCAGCTCTGGTTGTTTCGTATGACAAGTTAAATTTAAGTATTTTAGGGTTAGGTTTGATTCCCCATGTTTTACAAGCAGCCGTATAAAGACCGGGCCACCAATTTCTATGTTCTGTTTTTCCTTCATTGATATACTGGTTCCAGTCCATTAATACTTTGGACCAGCACTCATCTCCATAATCAATTGCCTCTTTAGCGTTGCTGAAATCTGGGACATACCAGTCCCGTCCAATGCGAGCATGAAGTACTTCATCTGCCCAATCGTAGTCTTGAAACAGGCCCGACAAAGGGTTTTTTGACTTAACTCCCACTTCCCACTCATATCTTTTGCCAGTTTTTGGCATTAATCCCTGCTCAATAAAATATAGCACTGCATGGCGTTCTTTAGGAGTTAGTTGGGTGTTAAGGGCTAGTGACCAAGTATGATTAATCATTACTTCTTCGTGCCAATTAATACCAAGATTTACAAAACCGACTTCCCCCATCATCGCGTGCCTAGCCTCATCCCAAAGCTGGCGGGTCATGTCTTGATAGTATTCCCATGGTTTATTGGGTGTTTCTGCGATAATGCTAGACATCATTTCTGGCACGTCAATTTCCCTAAGGCGTTTATAGAACATCATTAATGTTTTTGTCTCTGCTGGAAATGATTCATCATATAAAAAGGCTTCAGCATTGACCCCCATATTGAAAGGGTCAGGGAATCGTTCGTCACGTTTTGGAACACCGTCATACTTATATGGTTCTTGGGAGTAATGTCGTTCTATTTTGGTTTCTGATGAATCCTGTTTTCCTGTTAAGTCATTTATGTTGTCAAAGTGTTTTTTTAATAAATTTAACCATTCATTATTATTGTCATTAATAATTGAGTCGTCCATTCCTTCTAAACATGAATCTCCAAATGATATCATTTCATCAATTTCTATAAGCGCGAACCTAATTATTCTAATTGAAGGGTGGTCTGCAAGTGGGTTTGTATCTTCTAGATGTTTTAATAGCGATGCCTTCAGAAAAGGAAATGCAATTTTATAAACCCCCAGTAAGAGTTCCTCTGTTGACGGAGAAGCAAGGATTTCATCAAATATTACTTCAAGGTGCTTATCGGGTATTGCATCGAGGCCAAGTGGAGGCTCTCGCATTTCTCCAACTCGCTTTCTTATTGCTGATACATGTTCCGCGCAATAATGCGAGTGTAGGCTGAATGCCATTTTAAGCTCATATATTGGTTCTGATGGTATTCTATTATTAAGAACCTGATGTGCTCTTTTTAAAATGTAATGATAGCATTTCAACCGCTTAACGCATTCTTCAACAGTCAGCCCAGTACGTTGAGATTCCTCAAATGTTAGCGCTCCGGCAAGAGGGGGAATTTTGTTAAATGGTGTGCTTTTACTCATGGGATAGAAATACGATAAAATTGATACTGCTCATTGGGCTCAACCAGAAACTCTACAACTTTTTGTTCAGTGGTAAATTCATTATTATCCAATTTTATCCATAATCCATCTCCAATATTATTAGTTGCATGCAGTGAATAAGTATTGCCTGGAAGTGCAAGGAATTTAATAGATACACGGCCGTCATCTAATTTTTTGATTTTAGCAACCAAGTTATCTCCAGGGCTTCCGCCAGTCAAAAGACTAGCACGCCAGTTGTAGGGGTCGTTATCGGGAGCATTAGTTGATATTCGTTCTAGAGAGGATCCGGTACTGCTTGCCTCTTCAGGCCAAGGCGATTCATTACTGTATTTGATAGTTGAAATTTTCTGCCCAACTGGATCTATAAGATTAATCGTTTCACCATTGTTAGATAGGGCCCCGCCGAAAGTTCCAAGAATATTTGAGTTTGGGTATTTTTGTCTGAACAAACTTGGGTTGTCGTTCGATATTATTACGCCGGATTTCCATGGTTCTAATGTCCCGTCAGTAAATGAGAAATTGACTCCAGTTAATTTGACTCCAGCTAATTCGATTGGAGATCCGCTAGTGTTTTTTAGTTCGATATACTCCATGCCTTTGCCTTCAATAGGATCGTACATTAGTTCGGTTATTTTAAGCTCTGCAGTTTCTGAAACTATTATTGAGGCGGTTGTTGGAACACTCCAGGCGGAGTCGCTTTTTGCTCTTACTGTAATTGTGGATGACTTTTCAATTGGGAAGGGAATTCCTGAGGCATCCATTATTGATGCTTCTAAGTTAAAGCTTATATCTTTATCCGTTCTGAATCCACGATGAACTTCGACTGCCAAAACATTCTTACCTGTTTTGAGTGTTGGTTGCTCGACAAAGTGCGAGTAAAAAATCTGACTACTTTTCGTTGAATTACGCTTGAGCGAGTAAGTTCTATATCGAATTGTTCCGCTCGGCATGTTGCTTCGAAATAATTCCTCACCATTAAGATATACAACTGCTCCGTCGTCCCGGAGTAAATTAATGATCATAGACTTTGGTGTGGTGTTATTTATGTTAAAGTTCTTGAGGAAATAAATAGTGTTTCGGTATTTGCTGGTTGTAGTGGAGCCCTTTTCTAATATTGTTGTTTCATCGCCGTCGCCATAACCAAATTCCGTTTTGCCTTTTTTCCAATTACTGGAATCAAAATTTAAGCTCGTCCAATCAGCTTTATCAAGATTGTCTCCGCTATCAAGATAGCTCCATTCACTATTTTTAGGTATGATTAGTTCTGTTTCTGCAGGTTTTAGTTTTTTTGCGAAAGGACTTAATTCTCCATTGGGGAGTCGAGGGTCAGTGCCGTTATCAGTATAATATACTTCATCAGTTTGTGTTCTAATACCCAATTTAAAACCCGGCAAAACAGCCCCCTTGTTCATGCTAAGGATTGGGGCTGGGATTGCGTCAAATTGAGTGTCCATCCACGCTAACCGTTGTGAAATCCAACTTTTTAATTGGTGGATCTCCGTATCGAAGCCGTTATTTCTATTTACTAGCCCCCATTTTGTGAAATTACGTTTTGCCGGTTCGCTAAGTAATTTTTGCCAGTCTTCTATTATTGAGAAGATATTATTTTCAGACATTACATCGTTTCTGACGTTAGCCCATCTTTGTGCATAGATTTCTTTAAATGATTTATTCCGCATTACTCGACTCCACCAACCGAAGTGGTAGCTGCCCGACCATCCTACGGGGTTTGAAGCCCGTCCGTCATCGTCACATCCCATAGTTCGGTCAAAGTCCCAAACAGGTCCGTATTCCAGTCTTTTATTTCTGTCCTTAAAAAAATATGTACTTAATCTCAATCCATCCGGATTTTTGGTGAATTCATTGAGCATGTGATGATCGACCCAGGATAATGGGTCGATGTATTCATCATATTTGGTAGGAGAGCTTAAGTTCCTATAAACATCATTAAAAAAAGTTCGTACATAGGCGCTTTGATTGGAAGTTACTTCCTCTTCTTTAGGTTCAACCCATTTAACATTTTGGCCTCCACCATTAAATCCGACGTCGCCGGGATCAGGGCGGTCTATCTTAAACATGTACCCTCCGGTTACTTCTGGTTGGGAGTTGTGGTCTTTACTGATCCTCTTGACGTTCACGCGATTTTTTCCTCGTGTGATTTTCTCCATAAATACATATACTCCCACATAGTCGCTATATGACAGAGCCCCTCCGTTAGTGTTTACGAATACTTCACAAAAGCGAGTACGCACTGCGTAGCGACCTATCTGGTTGCTTAATTCATATATCAAAGCATTCCTGATTAGAGCACGGTCAAAGTTATAAGGAGCATAAAGTATCCAATCTGAATCTTCAGGCAAGCCGAGTGGTGCAATATCTTTATCTTCTCCAAAAGCGTTGCGTGCTTCAACTGTGAAAGCTTTTTTTGGCCGATTCTGTGTGCTGGAGCCTCGTATTTTTATTCCAATGCGAGTGTCAAGTACGGGGCCGTTCATCAACTTTGTTTTTCCGTCTTGTGGGTTTGGCTCATAGATAGCCATATATCCATTCTTGTGAGGGTCTGAAGGTATGCCCCCGCCTTTAAAATTCTCAATGACGACAACGGGTAAATTGGAAGTAAACGTTCGTACGTTAGAGGCGAGTCTAATATAAGTGCGGGACACAGGAGGTCCGGCGTTCCCGTCAAGGTCATAACTACGCGCGGTTAACATTGTGCTATTCGTTATTAATATTGGGGAATTATATTGCTTAGAAGATTCGCTTGGAATGGACTCATCTGTTGTATAACGAATAATTTCATTTTTGTTTTCTGAGGTAATAGAAACGGTAATAGAGGAGGAAAAACTTCCGCTTTTACTTGAAAATGTTGGGGAGCTTGGACGTGGAAGTGTGGCGTTTGAATTAGCCTTGTTTGGGGTGCTAAAACTAAGGAATGTTCTTTTTTTAGGATCTATGTCTATACTTTTTCCGCATAATAGCATAGGCATAACAAAAAAGTCATTGCGGTCATTCGACGCGTTAAAAGCTCTAATGGATAACACATTTTTATTTCCCGGTTTTAATAAACTAATGTATTCACTGAGATCAAAATTAACGAAACCTAATTGTTTGTTTAATCCGTTCGCATAGGAATTGTATCGTGGTTTTTCTGGTGCGTTTGATGAAGCGACAGTTACGCCGTTGATTGAAGCGATAAAGCCGTCATCATAATATATTCTAAGTATAAGCGCTTTAACCGTATTTAAACTTTTTACTTCAAAATTTTTCCTTAACCAAAGACTGCGCTTGGAGGTGGGTATTTTTCTTTTGATTAAACTGCTGTAGTAATTGCTTTTAGATTTTGAAAATCCAAATCCACCTTGAGCGTATACCCAATTTTCAGGGATTTTAAAGTTTGGATTCTCCCAATCTAAAGATTTGTCTGCTGCTGTTGGTGTTAGGTAGTGGAACTTTGAATGAGCAGGAATAATTTCCTGTAAATCGCCCATCATAGGAACCCCGTAGGCTGTGTCTGTTGCTGACGGAGGGAAATTTGGGGTGAATTCATCAATTAAAGTACCGTCAGGTTTAGATAGGCTTAAATACTCACCCAGTCGTGATAGCCTAAAGCTGGCATGAAGTGGTTTGTCTGGCTCAGCAATATTGTTGCCTGATGCGTGAACTATTAAGAAATCCTTGGGTTGAATTTCTATGGATGGAAAAATCCATTTTTGGGGATTTAATGGATCATCGCTTAATCCCCAATCTAGCAAATTTAATGGCTTGTCACTAGGGTTGTAAATTTCAATCCAATCTGAAGACTCGTCAAAATTATCCCTTAGTGATTTGTTGTTTGCTGATACAATTTCACTAATATAAGGGTCATTAGCGAAAGTGTTCTGTATTTGAAATGCTAAAATCAGAATTAATGAATAAGTAAAAGAGTTTAGTCGCATAATATATTTTTGAAGTACGGTTGACGAGTTACATTGTGTGTTCAGATTTAAGAGCGGTTTCTCGTTCTATTAATGTAGGATGATTATAATGGAATCCGCTATAAACAGGATGTGGGGTGAGATTTGATAAATTTTCTCGGTTGAGTTTTCTTAATGCAGTTATCATGGGGACGTTTGATCCTATTGCATTAGCTGCAAATTCATCTGCCTGATATTCAAACTTTCTTGACCATAAGCTAGAAAGTGGCGTGAGCCAAAATGTCACATTACTAGATAATAGTAAAAAAATAATGAAGGCCGGTCCATATCCGTAATTCATTGAAGAGAACCCGAAGGCCTCGACAAATCCGGAATGTGGTTCAGCGAGTAAGCTCAAAATGTATAAACCGGCTAGGGTTAACGCGAATGACCATCCGATCATTTTTGGGACATGTTTTAATTTATAATGTCCTATTTCGTGAGCTAAGACCGCTTCGAGTTCTTCTTTGTTAAGTTGTTCGATGAGGGTGTCAAATAACGCAATTTTTCGGCCTTTTCCTATTCCGGTAAAAAAGGCGTTTGAATGTGCGGACCTTCGGCTTCCGTCCATGACTTGAATGCCTGAGTTTATAAAGCCAGTTTTTTTGGCGAGTTGATTTAATTTATCCTTTAATTCTCCGTCTGGGAGCGGTGTGAACTTGTTGAATATTGGCAGAATAAATATTGGAGCTATGATGCTCATTAAAAGTTGAAATATAATGATAATGAACCAGACCCATAGCCACCAAAAGTTCCCTCCGGTTTCAGCTATCCAAAGAATAAACCATAATAATGGAACCCCTATAATAAAACTTAGCACGAGTCCTTTAATTTGATCCGACCACCATATTTTTTGAGTAGAGTTGTTGAATCCAAATTTTTCCTCAATGTGAAATTGTGAATACCATGAAAAGGGCATGCTTAGTGCTTGGAATATCCAGGTAATAGCCCATAGAGATGTTGCTTGTGCGAACTGGCCCCCTCCTAGTTTATTGGTAATTAGCATAAATGATTCAGCAATAAATCCGCTGAAAAGAAGTGATATAAGCAGTACGGTGGAATAAGTGTCTGATAGTGTTCCGAATTTACTTTTTGTTAGTGTGTAGTTGATGGACTTTCGGTATGTGGTTTCATCCATTATTTGTTCAAAGGGATGAGGTATAGCATTTGCATGTTTTTTGACATGCTTTGTATTTAGAAAATCCAGTCCAGTCTCAAATATATAACGAAAAATAATTATTATTAATGCGCCAGTTCCGAATATTAAATTTGTATCATCCCAGTTCATAGAGTTTTTTCAATCGATTCGTAAAGAGCAGAGAATATCTGATTAACTTGTTTTTTTGTTGTGCTGAAAGGCGGCATAATGACTATTACATTGCCTATTGGGCGAGTAAGTATTCCTTTTTTGGCAAGCTCTGAGCAAATTCTAATTCCTGCTTGTTCTGATAAGTCATATGGTTTTCGATTCTTCCAGTTTCTCACTAATTCAACTCCTAATACACAGCCAGATTGTCGCATGTCTCCTACAGCATCAAGTTTCCAAAGTATTTTGGAGTAATCTTTTATATGTCTAGCAAGCTGAATTCGTTTTTGGTTGTTTGAATTTAAAATGTCTATACTAGCTAAGCTTGCGGCTGCGCCTAATGGGTTTCCAGTAAAGCTGTGCCCATGGAAAAAGGTTTTAAATTCTGAATAATCTCCCAGAAAAACATCAAATACTTCTTGGGTGGTTATTGTGGCGGCCATAGGAAGGTATCCTCCACTTAGTCCTTTTGCTAAACAAAGATAGTCGGGTTGTATTTTTTCAGTATGGCTCGCAAATTTTTGTTGATCAGAAGCTCTTCCGAATCCGGTCATGACTTCATCCGCAATAATTTGAGTGCCATGTTCTCTGGCTATACTTGTTACATCTGATAACCAGCCTTTCGGCTGTGCAATCATTCCTGCTGGGCCTTGGATTCTTGGTTCTATCAGGAAGGCTGCATAGTCATTTCCCTTCTTTTTTTGTTCTTTAAATTTTTGTTCGACTTGTTGCGTGCATTCCATATTGCATTTTCTGTACTCACGTGCATCCGCTCTTTCCGGTTTGGCTTTGTTAAATGGGCATCGATAACAATATGGTGCAATGACTTTATCGGTCTTAAACAGTAATCCAGAATAAGCCTTGTGGAAGAGATCGATATGCCCAGCGCTAACAGCTCCAATGGTATCTCCGTGGTAGGCTTTATTAAGTGATAAGAAGCGAGGTTTTGATGACTTGCCGGTGCGTTTGGCGAATTCGTATGCTAATTTGATTGCAACTTCTACAGCCGTTGATCCGTCATCGGAAAAGAATACTTTAGCAAGTCGGGGTTGTGCTGTTCTAAATAGATTTTTTGGATTGGCAATGCGTATTAGTTGCTGGCCTAATTTAGCAGCTGGTATGTTAGAGAAGCCTAGTGCGGAAACATGGGAAACCTTGTTTAATTGCTCCCTAATTGCTCGGTTGATCTTTGGGTGATTATGCCCGTGAAGATTGGTCCAAATTGACGAGTTAGCATCGATAAATTTTCGTCCATTATTGTCATACAGTATTGAGCCTTTGCCTTTTTCAAGGACGATGGGATCATTTTTTAGCCAGTCTTTCATTTGAGTGAAAGGGTGCCAGAGATATTTTTGATCCAATTTTCCAGGGTTGTAGTTGCTCATTATTCTTGAATTTGAACTTTTTCAAATACGCTTAAATCTAGTGCGAATCCTACTCCTAACGGTTGCTCATTAACTGACTCTAAGTTGATCTCGCCATTAGCGATCTTAAGTGTGGGCCAGCCCATTTTGCCTTCGATGTATAGTTCAGGGTGTGTATTGATTACTTGAGTTTGTGTTTTTTTAGGGAACTGAGAAAGGCCCGCCATGTAATGGTGTCCATTGCGTTCGACACTTTCTATGCCTAGAGTTGCCATCACTGCCAGATCCTGAATAACTGCAATCGGGCCGACATTGCATAGATCCTCACCGCTCATCATTGTTACCATTCCAGCTTGGCGATTGCTCTCTAGTAAGCATGCATTAGCAATTCCCTTAAAGACACCTTT
>JAYZHR010000008.1:0-4565 GCA_036166355.1 Verrucomicrobiota bacterium
GAAGCAAATCCCGGTGCAGAAATTATTGATATGGGCGTCGGGGAACCAGATGAAATGGCCTTCCCTGAAGTTATATCAAAACTTCACGAGGAAGCACAAAACCCTGACAACCGAGGCTACTCCGACAACAGCGGGCAGGCATTGAAAAACGCAGCAGCAAACTTTCTGGAAAAAGAGTGCGGCGTAAAAAGTATCGACCCTGATACAGAAGTGCTTCACTCGATAGGGAGTAAAGCTGCACTTTCTATTTTACCAGCTGCATTTATCAATCCAGGTGACTATGTAATTATGACTATTCCGGGTTATCCGGTTTTTGGTACCCACGCAAAATATTATGGAGGCCAAGTATACAATCTCGCTCTAACCGCAAATAACAACTACATCCCTGATCTCGACAGCATACCGTCCGAAGTACTAGAAAAAGCCAAAGTACTAGTGCTTAACTATCCAAATAATCCAACTGGGGCCAGTGCATCGCCAGAATTCTTTTCTAAGGTAGTTGAATTCGCAAAGCGTAATAACCTTATCGTTATTCACGATGCCGCATATATTGGATTGGTTTACGATGAAAACAAGCCACTCAGCTTCCTTGCTACTCCGGGCGCAATGGAAGTTGGTATAGAACTGCACTCTACTAGCAAAAATTTTAATATGACTGGTTGGCGGTGTGGCTTTGTCGCTGGTAATGCTTTGCTAATAAAAGCCTACGGTGATGTAAAAGATAATACCGACTCTGGCCAATTTCTAGCCATTCAAAATGCTTCTGCTTACTGCTACGAGCACCCTGAAATCACAACGGCTATTGCTACTAAATACTCTCGCCGAATGGATAAGTTGTTAGTTGTTTTGCAAAAAAGTGGTTTTAAGGTCAATAAATCTGGTGGATCATTTTTTCTCTATATGAGTTCAGCAAAAGCTGCAATCAAAACTAATGGAGAAAGAATAGAATTCGAAAACGGTGAAGCCCTTTCTCAGTGGTTAATCCGCGAAAAACTCATCTCTACGGTGCCATGGGATGACGCTGAACCAGCAATTAGATTTAGTGTAACGTTCGCTGCAAAAAATGAGGCTGATGAAGATCGAGTAATTAACGAAATAGCATCGCGCCTAAGTGATGTGAAGTTCGAATTTTAATGCCTATGATAGTAAATCAATTATTTAATGTTTGATTTATTACGATTGCACTTTCACCTTGGAACACATTCATTACACACCGATGGTACTCGTCCTCGACAACTACGATTCCTTTACATTTAACCTGGTTCAATACTTGGGCGAGTTGAAAGCAAATGTGTCGGTACATCGAAACGACGAAATCACCATTGATCACATTGAATCTAAACAGCCATCGAAAATCCTGATTTCTCCTGGACCATGCACTCCTCGCGAAGCCGGACTATCAATCGATGTAATTAAACACTTCGCTGGAAAACTACCAATCATGGGTGTTTGCCTCGGACACCAATGTATTGCTTATGCCTTTGGGGGTGAAGTTATCGTTAATTACCGTATGATGCATGGCAAAACCTCCCCCATTTCTCACAATGGGAAAGATTTGTTCAAAGACATTCCTTCCCCATATGTAACTACGCGATATCATTCACTTGTGGTTAAACGAGAAAGCTTACCAGATTGTCTTGAAGTCACAGCAGAAACAAACGAAGGCGAAATCATGGGGCTAAAACACAGAGAACTACCAATTTGGGGTGTGCAATTCCATCCTGAAAGTATTCTAACAGAACATGGCCACACAATGATGCAGAATTTCCTAAATCTTTGTATATAGATTGCGTTTCTCAGAAAATCTTTAACCGAATAAACTTCAAAATGCTGTTGGAAACATCCAAGCCAGAAATACAACCATAATTAGGCCTACAATTGCCATCAAACTCATTAGAAAAGATACACTACGGATGGACTCCCCAATAGTCATTCCACTCATTCGATTGATCACCCAAAATCCACTATCATTCATCCATGGAAAAGGCTTAGAGCCACAACCAATTGCCATCGCCAAATAGACAGGATGAAACGGCAAGCCTTCGGCCATAGAAGCAAAAATACCAACAGCAGTAATCATGGATACAGTAGCTGAACCCTGAGCCGTTCGAACAAGAGCCGTAACGAAAAAGGCCATAGGCAAAATAAGCAAACCACTAATATTAAATTCCGTAGCCAAGCCGCCAATCCGATCAGCGATATTGGTCTGCTGAAGCACCGAACCAAATGAAGCACCGGCTGCGGTTATCAAAATAACCACCCCTCCGCTAGCCAACGCCGACTGAACAGACTCAAACAAAGCCTGCTTATCAGTTCTCTTTTGAAAGGCTAATAAGCAAAGTGCAACAATCGCAGAAATGATTAGTGCAATATTTTTATCACCAACCAAACTCAAGAAATTTGCTAAATTAATTGGCGGCGTATCGACCATTTTATGAAGAATTGTATTACCCGCAATCAATAGTATCGGAAGCAATACTGGCAAAAGGGCCAAACCAAAATTTGGTAATGTTTTATCGTCAATATGTGATATCTCCTCGAGCTTGGCCAAAGGAGAATCAGGAGAATCTCGCAAAGGCACATGCCACTTGCTTTTTCGATTCACCCAAGTTGCATAAACATAACCTCCAGCACATGCAATACTTCCAACGATTAATCCCATTACAATCATCAAGCCAAGATTTACATCTAATTGGTCGGCAACAAATAGTGGACCCGGGGTTGGCGGAACAAGGGAATGTGCCATGGTAGCTCCAGCAACTATTGTCATTATGTACAGACCGTAATTCTGGCGAAACCGCATCGCCAATGCCTTGCCCAATGGAATCATTAAATAAAAAACAGTGTCAAAAAATACTGGCGTACCAAGAAGAAATCCACTTCCAGTAAAAGCCAACGGCGCCCGTTTTTCTCCTAACCACCCTAAAGCTGTTCTTATAATTCGCTCTGCACCTCCACTCTCTAAAAGGCATTTTCCAATAATCGCAGCCATCGCAATTAAGATTCCTAAGCTACCACATGCCTTTCCAAATGCATCTGTTATCCGACCAATTACATTCTGCGATGCTGTATAACTAGCCTTTGTTTCATGCATCATTTGTGCTAAATAGTTAAGATTAGGATTGTCTCTACCAAAACGATTGATCGCTTGTTTACGTATATCTTTCTCGATTCTGGTATCTTTGAGAACTGACTCTCTAATTCCTTCTGAACTTGATAACGACCCTACCAGCAATGCCCCTCCTATCAGTGCAACAAAAGCATGTAAGCGAAATAAAAGGATTCCACCTATTACCATGGTCATTCCAATTAAAAGAATAATTAACGGATCCATTATCTTTAACTCACTTCCTTACCATCAACCCATTTTATACTATGGTCACCAGTCACTGCTACCGTTTCAGAGGGAGAATCAATTTTGAAGTAAGACCAGGGACCAGGAATAAAGGGATATTTCTCAACAATCCGCTCATCAACCATAATGCCCAATCCTGGTCCATCTGGCATTATTAAATGCCCATCTTCAATTACTAACGGTTCCTTCAATATTTCTTCTGATGCAGCAAATGGATACATTCCAGGCACTCCATCACTTGAATAACAAGGAAACTCCAACCACTCCACAACATCTTCTTCCCAACAAACCCCAAGGTGAGCCGCTGCGAGGACTTCAAGATTCGTACCCCAACTGTGAAAAGCAAACCTAAGTTTGTACTCTTTTACTTTATCAAAAATACGCCTTGCCATTGCAAATCCACCCTGACAACACACATCCATCTGAATGAAATCAGCACAACCTTTAACAAATAAATCCATGAATCCTTCTTCATTTGGTTCATGTTCTCCAGTGGCAATCGGAAATTGTGCCTTCTCCTTTAGCATAACATACGCCTCATGATCCTCGGGAGGCAAAGGCTCTTCCAACCAAGTCGGCTGAAATTCTGCCATAGAATTGGCTAAGCTTAGTATGGTCTCAGGAGAATAGGTCTTATCACCCATCCTCCACCAAGAATGCGCATCTATCATAAGACCAATATCTGGCCCTACAGCAGATCGCATTTTTCGAACGGTCTCCAAATCCTCTTCTGGTCCTCGTGCTGGTCTCATCTTATAAGCCGAAAAACCCATCCCTGTTATCTCTAACGCTTCTTCGGCGAACCGATTCGGCTCCATATACATGCCTGCACTTCCATAGAGCTTGATCCTATCTCGCTTGGCTCCACCCGTGATATCACTTAAAGGACATCTGTTAAATCGAGCAACTAAGTCCATAACAGCTATCTCCACAGCTCTATAGGTCTTGGTTAATTCCAAATCCCCTTTAAAAGTAAAACTTGACCAATCCGCAGGATCGAGCCCCTCAAGAAATGGGGAAATAATCTCTTGAATTTCATGTAATGCCCTTTCATGTGCCGGCCCAGGTGCAAAACCAGTAAGCCCATTATCAGCAGACACTCTAATATACATAGCATCACGCTTCAAAACCGTTCTCACACCACCATAAAACGTTAAAACCAATGGCTCAGGTAATGGGCAAGAAACTAAAAACGCCTCAACTTTTGATA
>JAYZHR010000009.1:0-15570 GCA_036166355.1 Verrucomicrobiota bacterium
ACAGCCAATCATTACGGCGGATCTCTTCACTAATAGTATAACTTTAATTGCCACAGCAGAACAGATTTCTGAAATCGATGAAATGATTACAAGTTTAGACGAGGCGGCTGTTGATAAAACTCTACAAATTAGGGTGATTTCATCTGAGGGTGTTCCGGCTAGGGATCTTGCTGAAACTTTAACGGGGTTTTATTCAAGGCTATCAGGAGTGACTATAAAATTGGTGGAGGAGCTTCCTAGTGTAAATGAAGATGATCAAAACATTCAGAAAGATGATACAGAAGGAGATGGTGTAATATATATTGCAGTAGATGAAAAAATTAATGCGATTTTAGCTTAAGGAAAGGCTAATGAGTTGGATCGTGTTTCTCGTATTGTAGATGATTTGAACTATACCATCATTGAAAGTGATGCTGAGTTTCGAACATATGAATTGAAGGAAGCCGATCCTGAAGGATTGGCCCAGGCGATTTTGGATATTTATTCAAGACCTGAAAAAACAGTAATCGAAGATGGTAAGCCGAAAAAGGTTCCTCAACCTCCTAAGGTCGTTGCCGTTCCGGACTTACGAACTCGATCAGTTATTATTAGGGCAGAAGCGCTGGATTTCGAATACATTGATGTGCTGGTTGAAAATCTGGATAAGCCTAGTCTAAGTCAGATTGACATGAAGTTTTATGAATTACGAAATGCAAAACCCGAAAATGCTGTAGAATACCTTCAAGAGTATTTTGAAGAATTAAAAGTCACTAATCCTGGTGAAATTCTAGATGTGAGGCCAGATGCAAGAACGAAATCGGTAGTTGTATTGGCTAGGCCAGATATGTTCGATCAGATTTCCAAAATTATAGAACGTATTGATGTGCCTCCAGCCTTTGCTGAGGCTGATGTGGAAATTATGGAGTTACGCAAAGCTAATGCTGAAAATTTAGCTGAGATTGTTCAAACTATGATTCGCCCTGATGCCAGTCAGGGAGGGCTTACAGAAGAGGCTGAAAACTTGGTTGAACAGATTCAGAAATTAAATCTTACCAATGCTGGAGGTGAGCCAATTCAATTGGATTTAACTCAGCCTATCAAGGTTTTTGGGGAGTCTGGAGATGGAATAAATCGACTAATTGTCACATCTACTCCAAACAATATGATTGCCCTGAAAGCGTTAGTGGAAATGATGGATTCGGTTTCGGTGATTGATGGGGTAGTTGTTCGGATTGTAGCTTTAAATTTTGCTGATGCAGAAAATGTACGAGATACTCTCGACAACATTTTTTCACAGAGTGAATCTCTTGGACAAGGACCCGGCGGTAGGGCAGAGCCAGAAGGGAGTGGGGGTAAGGCATTAGTCAGTGAATTAAATTTTGGGGTGGATGATCGTAGTAACAGTATCATCATGAGTGGGGATCCGGATTCAGTAGACTTGGCTGAGAAATTAATTGCTGATCTCGATAAGGATGTAGAGAACTTCGTAACTGAAGTGAAAATTATAAAATTGAAACATGCTTCTACTGACCAAGTTCTCCCGATGTTGCAATCGGTTTTTGATGAGGATGGTAACGATCCGTCTCGTGAGGGAATAAGTCGACAAGTGACTCGACTAAGGCTTCATATGCAAGAAGAAGGGGTTGTTGTTTCAGATGCCCCTGCAATTCGTAGCTCGTTAACAATTCAGGGAGATGATCGATCAAATACAATAATTATAGCAGCACGATCCGATTTATTGCCATTAATTGAAGAAGTAATTACCACGTTGGATATTCCGTCTGTTGCGGGAATGGATGCGATACAAATCTATCCTTTAGATCATGCTAATGCTGCTACTATTCAAAATATCATCGAAAATCTTTATCAAGGGCAGTCAAGGGATCAGGTTCGGCCGGAAGATCTTCCCAATATTGTTGTGGATGGACGTACGAATGCTTTGATTATTTCAGCTTCCCAGAAAACTTTGGCTATTGTGAATAGCTTAGTTCAGCGATTGGATAAGAAAATGGATAATCCGGGCATAAAGGTTGAAGTATTGCCTTTGGTTCATAATGACTCTTCACAGGTTGCTGGTATGGTTAACGATGTGTTTGCTGCTCGACGTCGTAATTTGCTTCAACCAGGTGAGCCTAGCCAGCCTCAGGAACGTGTAAATGTTGAAGCTGATGGATTAACTAATTCGTTAATCATTACTGCTAGCAATGAAAACTTGGAATTGATTAGGGAGCTTGTGGCAAAGGTGGATATTGAACCTACGGCAGAGACTAGTCAGTTAACAATTATTCCTCTGAATTATGCAGATGCTCAGAGAGCAGCTGCAATGTTGCGCTCTTTGATTAAGCAGGGTTTGTATCGCCCTGGATCAACTCGTTCTAGGGCTGCTCGAGCTAGTCGAGAGAGTATAGCTATTTCTGTGGATCATGCTACCAATACACTCATCATATCAGCCAGTCCGGAAAATCTGGCAGTTGTGCGTGAAGTAGTTAATCAAATTGACACACAAAGCTATGCCAAGTCTGGCGCTTTAAAGCTTTATCAATTGAAACATGCATCGGCAACACGTTTGGCAGCTACAATTGAGTCTTTCTTTAAATCAAAAAGAACTGCAGAAGCTTCTGTTGGTGAAGCTGATGCTATTGTTCCTGTAGCTGTAACGCCAGATGAGCGTACAAATACTTTATTAGTAACCGGAGGGAAGGAGAGCTTCTCTATTATTGATCAATTACTTGAAAAATTAGATGCAGATGCGGTTGTGGCCCAGAATCAATACGAAGTAATTTCGTTAATCAACGGTTCGGCGGCAAAGCTAAAAACCATGCTCGATCGACTTTTTGCTGGTCGTACAACTCCACCAGGGGGACAAACTCCGCAACCGGTTACTATTATCGCTGATTCTATTTCCAATGCGTTGGTTATAGGTGCTGCAACAGAGGATCTTCCAATGGTGCGTGATTTAATTCAACGCTTAGATTCTGAACAAACGGACCCGGATATAAATGTCGCTGTGTTATCTTTATCAAAAGCCAATGCGACTAGCGTTTCTCAGATTATTCAAGGACTCTATCGAGATACAGGTACAACTACAGGGCCGTCTGTCGCTATCAGTGTAGATGAGCGCATTAATGCACTTGTTGTTTCTGCCGGTGAAAACGATCTAAAGCGTATTAGTGAATTAGCTCAGCAGTTAGATACAGATGAAGTAAGTCGTGTATCTGAAATTCGAGTGTTCGGACTGAAACATGCCAGTGCTGTTGACTT
This sequence comes from Verrucomicrobiota bacterium, assembly GCA_036166355.1. GTDB lineage: Bacteria > Verrucomicrobiota > Verrucomicrobiia > Limisphaerales > UBA1096 > UBA1096. The sequence continues at coordinate 3,241 of JAYZHR010000009.1, forward strand.
GGCATTACTTCTGAATACGGCACTTAATACTAAGCCTCAAAATCTAACTTCTCAAAGTGCTGATCGTCAGGAGTTGCTACAATTTATAACCCGTACTGTTGAGGATAATGAATTGGTTACGACTGGACTGCGCGAAGGTGTGTTGATTACTCCGGATCCGAGGACCAACTCACTTGTTGTCTCAGCTCCAGTTGAAAACATGCCGTTGATTGAGCAAGTCATTAACAAGCTCGATTCCAGTTCGCCTCAGATAGCACAAATCAAGGTGTTCCAATTAAATAATGCAGATGCAGCAAGGATGGCAGAAGTGTTGACCAATCTATTTCGTCTAGAGGCTGCAGGAGGTGATGCAAATAGCCGTTCTATTCGCTATACTTTAGTTAAGCCATCTAAACCATTAATTGAAGGCGAGAATGAGCCTACAATTGGTACAGCTGAACAGAACGCACTGACAGTTACTGTGGATATTCGTACTAATAGTCTTTTGGTGGGAGGGTCTGAGCACTACGTGTCTCTAGCAATCCAGATTATTGATGAACTAGATTCCAGTCCGGCTCAGGAACGAATTACAAAAGTATATCGGTTAAAAAATGCGCAGGCCGAAGAAATTGCAATAGCTCTTACTGCGTTTCTCGATCAGGCTCGCCAGAGAGTGCAAGCTGTACTTGGTTCGGAGGCGGTGGGTACCGCTCAGAGATTGCTGGATGAGGAGGTTGCTATTGTGGCTGAACCTACTAATAACGCGTTGCTTGTTTCTGCTAGCCCTCGTTATTTTGAACAGGTTTCTCAAATGATTGATCAACTGGATCAGCCTCAGCGTCAAGTGCTCATCCAAGTCTTGTTGGCGGAGGTAACTTTAGATGGTAGCAGTGACCAAGGTATTGACTGGGCGGTAAGTCGGGATTTGATTTCGGATGCTGCATTTCCGGGTGAAGAAGGGACGGGTAAGGATTTCTCTGCTGGCTCTAATTTTGGCAGTGAAGCTGGCTCTGCTCTTGGTGGATTGACGGCGACGATAACTAATGGTGATGTGGATTTCATTCTCAGAGCTATGCAAAGTGATGGCCGGTTGGAGATTTTAAGTCGGCCTCAAATATTAGCTGCTGATAATCAGGCAGCATCAATTGATATTGGTCAACGTGTTCCTTTTGTCACCGGTAGTAGTTTTAACGAAAGAGGAAACTTGGTTAACTCGTTCAGTTACGAAAATGTAGGTGTGCAGTTATCTGTTACCCCCAGAATTAGTCCGGATGGACTTGTAAAGTTGGATGTTGAGCCCACTATCAGTTCATTGTCGACTTCAAGTGTTCCTATTTCAGAGGGTTTTAATGTTCCGGTAATTAATAATCGTAGCGCAAGCACGATGGTTAGTGTTCAAGATGGTCAGACGATTGTGATGGGAGGGTTAATCAGTACTCAAGATAATGAGCGAGTTACCAAGATACCATTACTTGGTGATATTCCTTACATTGGAGCCGCATTTAAAAGGACGAAAAATATTAGAAACCGCACCGAGTTATTAATAATTATGACTCCTCAAATCATTGAGACACCTGAGGACATAGAAAAATATAGTAGAGAATCTATTGAGAGTTCTACATTCATGACGCCTTTGAATGAGAGTAGAAGCAAGCGGAACGAAACACAAATGAGAATCCTTGATTCTATTAATCCGAAAGCTCGAAAAGAAAAAGGAGTTACGGTCCCGAAGTCATCCAGGAATAAACAAAGAGACAAAATCTAATGCATAGAGAATCCTTGAGATTTGTTGCATGGGATCAGTTGTTTAGAACATTAGTTTTTGTCGTCTTTCTGAGTCAAATAGCATGTGGGTGTGTGACTGATGGTGGAGGTGAAAATAAAGGTAGGCTTTCGCTTGGTCTATCCGGTTCTGGAACTGTGGATTCTATTCGTTTGTTTACTTCTTCTTCGGTTCTGAATTTTGACAACAAACCTGGTATCGATGGCTTTACAGCAAGGATTTATGCAATCCAGCAGGATAGACCTAAGCCTATAAAAATTAATAGTGGGGAGATTGAGTTTTTGGTATATGAGTCAACTATTGAAGATGATCCGTTGCAGGTATGGAAATTTGATTCGAATAAATTGAAAAGGCATATGGGAGAAAGTCAAATAGGTGTTGTATACGATTTTCGCTTACGTTGGGATGCGTCAAAAGCGCCTAAAAGAAAGGCCGCAATTTTAGCCCAATACCGTTCTGCTGATGGAAAGCTTATTCAGGCAGTGCCAGTTGTTCTTCCAATTAGCCCTTGAATTGGGATTAAGTTACTTGAAATAAGCGGCAAAAAGATTGACCCGGTTTAGGCCTTGTCCTAGCGTCTGCCGCCGGTTGTTCAGGATTCCGTGATTTTTTGATGGTGCGGCGTTCTTTTGAGTCAACTTTTTAGCTATTTAAGGCCTAAATCATGCGACATACCATATCAGTATTGGTTCAAAATAAGTTCGGCGTGCTTACGCGCGTTGCTGGGCTCTTTAGTGGTCGCGGTTTTAATATAGACTCGTTGAATGTCGCGCCAACGCATGATCCTAGTATGTCTCGGATGACCATTATAACCCGCGGAGATGATGCTACATTGGATCAAATCGTTAAGCAGTTGAACAAGCTGGTTGATTCATTGGAGGTGCAAGATTTTCGCGATGGTGAGTATGTTGATCGCGAATTGGTTCTGGTACGAGTAGGTGTAGATGCCCATTCTAGGGCTGAGGTAATGCAGATAACGGATATTTTCCGAGCCAAGATTGTGGATGTTCAGCCATCAAGTGTTACAATTGAAATCACTGGAAGCGAAGGCAAGGTTGGTAAATTTCTGGGTCTAATGGAAAACTTTGGTGTTCAGGAGTTAACTCGTACCGGAAAAGTGGCATTACCAAGAAAATAATTTTATAAGAAAAAATATGGCAGCAAAAGTATATCACGACAAAGACGCAGACCTTAATGTTTTAAAAGGTAAAACCATGGCCGTTCTAGGTTTTGGTTCACAGGGGCATGCCCACGCACTTAATCTAAAGGATAGTGGTGTTAATGTTATTATCGGTCTCTATAAGGGAAGTAAATCGGTCAAGGTGGCCAGGAATAAGGGGTTTAAAGTTTATGATAATGCTGAAGCTGTTAAGCGTGCAGATGTTATCTTTGTTGCTGTGCCGGACACAAAACAGGCTGACGTTTTTAAAAATGACATTAAGCCAAACTTGACTAAGGGAAAGACACTACTTTTTTCACACGGATTTGCTGTGCATTTTAAGACAGTAGTTCCTCCAAAGGATGTAAATGTTATTCTAGTGGCTCCGAAAGGGCCTGGGCATATTGTTAGGCGTCAGTATGTGGAAGGGAAAGGTGTTCCAAGTCTAATTGCAATTGAGCAAAACGCAGATCGTAAGGCTAAAAAAATTGCCCTTGCTTGGGCTAAGGGTATTGGCGGCACGCGTGCAGGGGTTATTCAGACCACTTTTAAAGAGGAAACTGAAACCGATCTCTTTGGTGAACAGACTGTGCTTTGTGGTGGAACCAGTGCTTTGATTCAGGCTGGTTACGAGGTTTTAGTGGAGGCAGGCTATCAGCCAGAGATGGCTTATTTCGAATGTCTTCATGAACTTAAGTTAATCGTAGACTTGATCAATGAGTCAGGTGTCAGTGGAATGCGTTTTTCAATATCTGAAACCGCAAAGTGGGGTGATGTCAAAGTTGGACCAAAGATTATTGATTCAAGTGTTAAAAAGCGTATGAAAGCTGCCTTGAAAGATATTCAAGACGGTAAGTTTGCGAAGGCTTGGGTTCGGGAATACAGAGGGGGATACAAGCAGTACAATAAATTACTTAAGGCTGGTGAAAAACATAATATTGAGAAGGTTGGCGCAAGGCTTCGTTCTATGATGCCTTGGATGCAGAAACGTACGGTCAAGGGAGCTCAAGCTGCCTACTAAAACTCAGTTATTATTATATATCAGTTTGAAATAGGTTATTTTATCTGAAAAAGCTTTATTTCAAGAAGCAACCATTTTGAAAAAGTGGTGTTTTTATTAGCTGTATGTATTTAAAATCAGGCATATTCAATAGAGTGCTCTTGATATTGTGCTTGTTTGGCTTCCTGATTATGGATCTTTCAGCTATTCAGGATGCTCAATCCAAAGGAAATCCTTATTCGGCTATAAATAAGAGAAATGCTTTTGATTTAGTGAATGAACCTCCTTCTCGAAAGGAGAATACACCGCCGCCGGAGCCTCCGAAGAATCTTGATCTCAAGTTTACTGGAATTTTCCGATTGAAGGGAGTGGAGAAGGCTTGTTTGGCTTTGATTGATAGTAGCGCTAAGCCGCCGGAGACAAAATATTTTTAGATTCCTGCTGGAGACAAACAGGGTGCAATTGAAATTAAGTCGATCGATGCTAAAGCTGGACTAGTTAAGTTGTTGCGCAATGGGCAGCTTCTTGAGCTAAACCTAAGCAACGATGAACACACCTACAAGACGGCTGTTGCCAAGGCCCCGTCGAAATCGAAAACGAGTTCACGTACATCTTCTTCCAGATCTTCCTCATCTCGTACATCTTCTAGCAGAAGTTCAGGTACGTCTTCTAGCAGGAGTTCAGGCTCATCTTCTAGCAGGAGTTCAGGTTCGTCCTCTAGGACTACTGGTGCTTCGGGTAATCTAAGGTCTGTTCCAGGGAGATCTTCGAATTCTATGAGGCCTGTGCCAATAAGAGGAGGTTCTACAAATCCTAATCCTCCGGTTATTCAGCAAGACCGTGATCCTGCCATGCAAGCGATTGAGATGGTGCAGCAGAAACAGGAGGCGGAAAGTGTTGGGGTTCCGATGCCGCCGCTACCGTTTCAAAATGAATTAAACGAGCCTGCAGCTGGCGGTAATATTGATCCGCAGGCACCTATGCGTCCTCCAATTCCAGGTCAAGGTCCTCCGCTCCCTCCAGTGCCAGGCCAAGGCCCACCAATTCCTCCGGGACGCTGATATCAATATTTTTCCAGTAGTTTCGTTGAGTCAGTATCAACGTACAAGGTTGCCTGAGATTGGGTTCGTAAATAAGATGCCGGGCAATTCGTACTAATTGGACCTTCTACGAGAGCTTTTACTGGTTTTGATTTTCTTGATTCTGGAGCAACACAGATAATTTTTTTTGCTGAGCAAAGTGCTGGAACTGTCAATGTAAGTGCATATTTTGGTACCGACTCTAAATCTGGAAAATGCCCTTCATTGACCTGCTGCATCCGGCAGGCAACATCGAGTTCAACAATTTTAACCAATCGCTCATCATTGAAATTTGCTACAGGCGGATCATTAAATGCGATATGTCCATTCTCTCCAACGCCCATGCAGCATAAGTCAATAGCCTGATCCTTTAGTAGCGCTTCGTAGCGCTCGCATTCTGCTATTGGTTCAGAAGCATCCCCGCCGAGGTAATGAAATATTTTAGGGTTTACCTGGTTTTCAACACGCTCTCGCATGTATCTTCGAAAACATGCAGGATGATTTTCATCAACGCCCAGATATTCATCCATATGGAATAATGTCATTTTGCTCCAGTCGATTCCTCCTAAATCAGCAAGATTTCTCAGGAATTGAATCTGAGAATTCCCTGTTGCCAGAATAGCTGCTGCTTGGCCCTTTTGGTTGATGGTCTCAACTAGGTAATCATGAACTGTTTGGGCGACATCAGATGCCATATCACTTTCAGTGGCATAGACACGTACGGGTAGGGACTCGGCGGTAAATGTTTTAATAGGTTCTATACTCATGTAAAGACGAGGGAACGTTGGCTTGAATATCCAGTAAATTCAAGATTTCTAAAATTGCTACGCTTAAGTTGACGCTGAAGCGCGCCGAGGTTAGTTTCTTTGTTTTGATTCGAGATGAGTGAAGATACATTAACAGAACAAATTATCACGGTTACAGAAGATGCAGCTAAGCAGGTGGCAATTGTTCGTCAAAATGAGCCAGAAAACAGTGATAAAACCTTAAGAATTTTTGTCGAAGAGGGGGGATGTAGTGGGCTCCAGTATGGCATGGTGTTTGACGAGAAACGTGAAAATGATCATGTGATTGAGTTTTTTGGGGAAACCGTTCTAGTGGACGATTTTAGTGCGAATTATTTGAGAGGGGCTGTGGTTGATTATCATGATGACCTTAATGATTCTGGTTTTAAAATAAAAAACCCCAATGCAAAGCAGTCCTGTGGCTGTGGGAATTCCTTTGAGACTTAATCGATTTCAATCTTAATCTTTTTAGATTCTCGTTTTGGTTTCTTATTTGTTATTCCAATAATCATCCCAGTATGTGTGATCTCAGAACGTCATAAACATCTGTGGAAAGCAACGGAGAAGAATTATTAAGTGTGTTTTTTTTGGAGATTAATATTGGCCAATCAGCTTGATTATTAGGCCTGCAACCGTGAGATCCTTTTACCAGGTTGGCGTTAAGTGGGATTACATCCATTAACATTCTGAAGCCGAGTTTTTTCTTGAGTAACTTGAACAGCACTCTAGGCATTGAACCTCTTGTTTGATCCTTGAATAGTTCGACGGGATCGTAACCAGGTTTGCGGTGGATATCCACACAGCGGGCAAAATCAGGAGCTACACTATCGTTTATCCAGTAGTAGTATGTAAACCAAGCATTTTCGGCAGAAGTTGCAATTAGATGGCCTGCTCGATCATGGCAAATTCCATTCAATTTTTTTTCATCCTCACCCCAAACCGAGGAGATCCCAGGGGTTGCTTCCAATAGTGCGCGGACTTTGGATTCAATAGTTAAATCGTTGATATAAATATGGGCAACTTGATGATCTGCAACGGCGAATACTTTGCTGTTGCCGCAGTCAAGGCGTTCTAGTCCCAGTTCATCTTTGATTGTGAGCCATCCCTTTTCTCGGAAAAGTCTATTCAAATGAATCGGATGATTCACTGGAGTTATTCCGTATTCAGAAAGTAGAACCACTTGAACATCTCGATTTTCAAAAAAATCTATAAGCTCACCTACTATATTATCTATCCGGATGAGGTCATTATCAATTTCTCGATGTTGTGGTCCCACTCTTTGCATATTGTAGTCAAGATGAGGTAGATAGATTAGATTAAGCGTTGGTTGTTGATTTTCTTCTATCCATTTGGCGGATTCAGCAATCCATTGACTGACAGATTCAGGGTCTCCTGCTAGTGATTTTTTCCCAGCCATTGGCCCCCAAAAGCAGGGGAATGGGAATTCACCAATTTTGTTTTTAAGGTCTTGGCGAATATCAAATGGCCAGCAGTAGATGTCGAAATGCTTACTTCCATCAGCCGGATAAGTAGGCCTTGGTGTGGCTGACCATTCAACATCAGCGTACATGTTGTACCACCAAAACATTTTAGCGCAGGTAAAGTTGTTGTCTACATTCCTAATATCATGCCAAATTTTTGAAGTTTGTACGGTTTGATTAGGTTGTTTCCAGAATGTAACTTCTGCTAACTCTCGATTATACCAGCCATTACCTACAATTCCATGATCTGAGGGTGTTTTGCCAGTAAGGTAATTAGACTGAGCGGTGCAGGTAACGGCTGGAAATGCCGGGTCGATAGTTGTTGCTTGCCCAAGTGAAAGAAATTTTGATATCGCTGGAGTGTGTTTTCCAATACAGCGCTGGGTGAGTCCAACAACATTAAGAACGGCGATTCGATTCACGAGAAAAGTTTTTTATGCAGAAGCCGAAATTATTTTTTGTTCTCGGATTGCTTGTCGATTTTGTAGTTCATGAATTGAGTTAACAATTAATGGGAGATTCATTTCGTGAACTTCAAACCCTTTCCCAAGCGATTCTAAAAGAGTAATTGTGAGATTTCCGCCTAGGTGCTCACGAAATTCCTCTAGGCCATTGATGATTTGCAAACTGCCTGAATCATCTTCGTGTAATAGTTCATTCGTAAAAAGTTCGAATTTGAGTTTTTCGAGAAGGTTTAAAATTCGGTTAGTAGATTTTTTAGATAAATAACCCATAAGCTGGCTGTAAATGGCATCAAGTGCAATTCCTATAGCTACGGCTTCGCCATGTCGAATACGATATTCGGAAAGTTGTTCAAGTTTATGAGCAGCCCAGTGGCCAAAATCCAGTGGCCTAGCTGAGCCAAATTCGAAAGGATCACCAGATCCAGCAATGTGATTTATGTGTAGTTGGGCGCAGCGGTAAATTAATTGTTCCATTTCTTTTGAACTGAACTCTGCTAGGTCGCTGACGTTCTTCTCTATCCATTCGAAAAAATCATAGTCACGTATAAGTGCAACTTTTACGGCCTCAGCATATCCATTGCGCTTATCCCTGTTGTTTAGTGAAGTGATAAGCTCGTAGTCGTTAATAACAGCAAATGGAGGGGTAAATGTACCAATAAAATTCTTTTTACCAAAAGCGTTGATGCCATTTTTAACTCCTACACCAGAGTCGGCCTGGCTTAGAGTGGTTGTTGGGATCCGAATGTGCCTTACACCACGATGTGCTGTAGAAGATGCCAGGCCAGCCATGTCTAAAAGTGCACCTCCGCCAATTGCTATTACATAGCTATGACGATCTATATGGTGCATTTCAATTTTTGATTGGATTTCAGAAACATGAAAATAAGAGTTTTTAGTTCGCTCACCGCCCTCGAATTGCATTGGATCGCAAACTAAGTGTAATTGTTTTTTTCGAATCGAAAAATAATGTTTAATTTTATCGATTAATTTAGGTTGTGATTTGCATAGTGCTTCATCCATGACAATCAAAACCTTATGTATTTGATCTTTTTTGGAATCCAGTAACGTGTTGCACAATATTTTGTTATCAGGAGAGAACAATCCTTTGGTAAAAAGAATTTGATGCCTGTAACTGACTTCAATTTGTTTCTCAATAACATTCATTGGCAGGGCAGAAATTGGGCTTTTCTTCTTAAAATTACCAGTTTTTTTGCATAACGAGATTACGGATGGTTAAAGGGGTTTTCCGCGAATTTGTTAAATGCTACAACAGCGGGGCAATGATCCGTTATATTTTTTATGCGTTAGTTTTTATTATTATTTCTCCGTTAGTAGAAGCGTCAGATTATGTTGTCGATTACCGTAATAAATGCAACGAACTCATTGCTTCAGCTAAGAACCTTGAAGAAGATCAAAGGCTTTGGCAATTATTTGAAGCTAATTGGAAATATCAGATGATGAATTCTCCTGAATCAGCCACGTGGCGTGGTTATCCAGGGCAAAATCATCGTTGGAGTGATCTTTCGTTGAAGGCATTAAGTGTGGGTAAGGAAGTTGATACAGAAACTTTAAATACTCTTCTTTCAATTAACCGATCTAAATTGTCTGAAGCAAATCAGCTTAATTATGATTTGTTTAGGCGTAATGCTGAAATGGCAGTTGAAAAGCAGGGTTTTCCTGGTGAATACCTTGTAATCAATCAAATGGAAGGACTCCCTAGGGATGTGCCGTCAATGATTGCAATGATGCCGAATTCAAGTGTTGCTGATTATGAGGCAATCATTTCTCGTCTTACTGGTGTTTCAAAACTGGTTGATCAGACAATAGTATTATTACAAGAAGGTTTGGCGCGTGGGATCGTGCCTCCAAAGATACCATTAAGGACATTGCCAGATCAGGTTATGGGTCAGATTCAAGAAGTTGCCTTTGATTCACCAATGCTCTCCCATTTTAGATCCTTTCCGGATTCCATTTCAAAGGAGGAAAAAGATCGTCTCAAACAATCTGCTGAAAACGCATACATTGATGAAGTTAAGCCGGCAATGGAACGTCTGCATTTATTTATTCGAGATGAATATGTGCCTAAATGCCGGGAAAGTGTGGGGCGAAGTGCTCTGCCCAATGGCGTCGAATGGTATGATTACATGATTCGTCATTATACTACCATGTCGTTAAGTCCTGATGAAATACATGATATAGGATTAAGTGAAGTCAAACGTATAAGATCAGAAATGGAAGCCATTAAAAATCAGGTAGGATTTAACGGCGATTTAGGTCAGTTCTTTGAATTTTTAAGGAAAGACTCTCGCTTTTATTATGATTCTGCTGATGAGTTATTAGCGGGTTATAGAGATATTTGTAAGCGCGCTGATCCTGAGCTAATTAAGTTATTCCGTAAATTGCCACGTCAGCCATATGGAGTTGTTCCGATACCTTCTTATATAGAAAAATCAGTTACCACTGCCTATTATCAACCTGGGTCAAACGAAGCTGGCCGTGCCGGATTCTTTTTTGCCAATACATATGATCTTAAGTCGAGGCCTAAGTGGGAAATGGAAGCTCTTGCATTGCATGAGGCTGTGCCTGGCCACCATCTGCAATTAGCTATTGCTGATGAGATTGAAGGACTACCCGAATTTCGTAAGTATGGTCGTTATACTGGTTATGTTGAAGGCTGGGGATTGTATTCAGAAAGTCTCGGTGAAGAGATGGGATTTTATGCTGATCCTTATTCTAAATTTGGTCAATTAACATATGAAATTTGGAGGGCTATAAGGTTGGTGGTTGATACGGGTATGCATGCCAAGGGTTGGTCGAGAAAACAAGCAATTGACTTTTTTAAAGCCAATGCAGGAAAGGCAGAGCATGACATAGTTGTTGAGGTTGATCGATATATCGTGTGGCCAGGCCAAGCTTTAGCCTACAAGCTGGGAGAGCTTAAAATTAAGCAGCTTCGTGCTCGTGCAAGCAGTAAGCTGAGGGATGATTTTGATATCCGGTTATTTCATGATGAAATTCTATGGAACGGCGCATTGCCGTTAAGTATCCTTGAGAAGCGAATTGATAATTGGATAATTGGTCAGGAAAAATAATAAAAATTAGAAGATTGTTATTTGATTGATCGGCTGTATCCGTTTTTTTTGTATTCCTCTAGTTTGCCTTTTAGTTTCTTAACTATTTCTGGATGGCTATTGTAAAGGTTTTTAGTTTCACCAGGGTCGTTTTTTAGATTGTATAATTGACCAGGAGCATCTGGAGCATATTCAGGCAATGCAAACTGTTTCATTCCCCATTCTCCTTCGCGATCATAGTTGTTTCCTCCAGAGCCCTTATGATCAAGAAATTTCCATTCTCCATTTCGAATTGCCAAAGCAAGACTGATTGTTTGATGCAAGGTGTATTCTCGGATTGGTTTTTCTGTTTCCTCAAGCAGTGCAGGTAAAATGTCGAAACTATCTTCGGCTGCATTGTTAGGTAGTTTAGCTCCGGAAAGAGTTGCGCATGTAGCCATTATATCTGTTAAACAAATTGTCTGGTCAGATACGCTGCCTGATTTAATTTTTTTTGGCCAACGCGCTATAAATGGGATTCGATGGCCGCCTTCCCATTGATCCCGCTTTACTCCCCGCCATGGTCTAGCTCCATCGTGTTTATATTGTTTTCGCATGTCGATTGTTGTTGGGACTTCCGGGCCGTTGTCACTCGTAAATATAATTAATGTGTTTTCGCCAAATCCTAATTGATCAATTTTTTTGACTAATGCGCCAACAATGAAATCCAGTTCAAAGATAAAATCACCATGAGGTCCAGATTGAGTAGAGCCTTTAAATGCTCTACCTGGAAAGGATGGTAAATGAACTGCTTGTGTAGAATGGAAGAGGAAGAATGGTTTGTTGGGTGAGTTTTTTTTGTGAGACTCCAAGAATTCTATACTTTTTTGGAGGAATACCATGTCGACCTCCTCAAGGTCAAAGCCAGGAGCGATCATGCCTGGTCTATTGTCTCTGGAATATGGATGTTTGGGGAGTGGTTTGCGATCAACAATATGGGTAGGGGGTGTTGGAACTTTATCCCCATCTATATAAGCATAAAGCCAATCGGTGGTTGGGCAGCAGGCTGTGCCGAAAAAATAATCAAATCCCCTATGAAGTGGGCCATCAGTAATTGGCCTTGTGTAGTCAATTCGCTTAACTGCATCCAGCCCGTTCTTTAATATCGGTTTTCCGTCTTTATCGTAAAAAGTTAACCCAACATGCCACTTGCCGAACATGGCAGTGGTGTAATTCTGATCTTTTAACATTTTGGCAATCGTTAGCCTATTATTCTCAATTAAGCAGGGGCCTCCTGCTCCTGTAAAAACTCCCTTCATGCCATTTCGAAAGGCCATTCTTCCAGTAAGAAAACTATATCTTGTTGGAGTGCAGACTGTGGATGGGCTATGGGCGTCGGTGAACAGAATTCCCTCCTTGGCTAAAAGATCGATGTTTGGTGTTGGGATTTTCGAATCAGAATTGTAACAAGCTACATCTCCGTAACCCAAATCATCTGCAAGAATAAAAACGATATTAGGTTTATTCGCATGATGATCACCAATGACATT
>JAYZHR010000010.1:0-18434 GCA_036166355.1 Verrucomicrobiota bacterium
ATTACGTGCGGCTTCGTGAATCGACATACGCGGCCCACACCCCACCAGCACCAAAGCTGCGATTACGAATACATACAATGATCTCATATATAAATTATTATATTCTATAATTAGGTCACCTCCAAGCCATTACCAAATTTTGACGACTCAAGGTCTAATAGACAACCGGTGGCTTGGGTCTCCAGAAGCTAATCGATGGATTGGCCTGTAATCATTAGGGGAAATTCAACATGCCTTTTTTGTCCACCAATTTGTCCACCAATTTTGACCTAAAAAGGTCATATTTAGCTACTTTTCACTACTTACTCAGTTTTACAATTCCTACGGAAGCCAGACACACTTCACCCCTGTTATCATTGGTTAAAGTTGCTATTTACTAGCTAAAGAAGTGGTACGCGCGGCGGGGGTCGAACCCACAACCTCTGGCTTCGGAGGCCAGCGCTCTATCCAATTGAGCTACGCGCGCAATAAAAACTAAAAGATAATCACTCAAGCCCAAGAACATCTTCCATATTGTAAAGACCAGGAGACTGGCCACATGCCCAAATAGCAGCACGCAGAGCTCCATTTGCAAAAGTATTACGACTAGCTGCCTTATGAGATAACTCAAGCCTCTCGCCATTGCCCGCATATACCACAGTATGATCGCCAACAACATCCCCTCCCCTAAGCGAATGCATACCAATTTCCGAATCAGTACGTTCACCTACAATACCTTGCCTTCCATGACGTATTTCTTTCTCAAGTGAAACCTTTCTCACCTCAGCAAGAATCTCAGACAGAGTCGCTGCCGTGCCACTTGGAGAATCCTTTTTTAACCTATGATGCATTTCAATAACCTCCAGATCGAAATCAGCCCCAAGCACTTGTGTCGCCTTACGTGTCAACCAGAAGAGCGTATTGACACCAGTTGAAAAATTTGATGCCCAGACAATTGGTATTTCTGATTTTAGTTTGATTATTGCATCCTTATCCTCAGCACTATGTCCAGTTGTTCCGATAACAAGTGCCTTCTTATTTTTGGCACATAATTTTGCAACATCTCGGGTGATCTCATGAAAACTAAACTCTATAACAACATCAGCATCACTAATCACATCAGCTAAATTATCACCTACATCAATCCCCGCAGTAATTTCAACGTCTGGATTAACATCAGCACAATCATTCAAAGCCTGCCCCATCCGACCTTTTGATCCATTTATTATAACCTTTGTCATCTTAACTATTTAAATTAAACCGCAACCCTTTAAAGTCTTAATCAATTGCTTACGATTCTCAGGTTTCATCTTACAAAGAGGCAACCTATATTCATCAGCACATTTACCCATCAATTTCAACGCAGACTTGACCGGCACTGGATTAGTCTCAACAAACAAATCTTTAAAAAGCGAATAGTACTTCTGATGTATTCTTAAAGCATCCATTACCTTTCCAGAAGCATATAAATTAACCATTCGAGCAACCTGCCTAGGGATAACATTGGAAGCTACGCTAATAACACCTTCTGCTCCAACCGACATAAAAGGCAATGTCAAAGAATCATCTCCACTTAGAATTCCAAATTTTGACCCAAGGCTTTCACGCAATTGACTAACCCGATCAGCGTCACCTCCAGCCTCCTTTATTCCTATTATGTTTTTACATGACTTTACCAATCGTTTCACAGTTTCAACCTCGATTGAAATATTGCAACGACCAGGAATACTATAAAGTACAATTGGCAAACGAGTGGCATTAGCAACCTTCTTGAAATGTAAAAACAAGCCTTCCTGAGATGGCTTATTATAATATGGGGCGACAAGCAACGAACCATCTGCCCCCACGGCCTCCGCAGCCTTGGTAAGTTCGATAGCTTCAGCAGTAGAATTAGCCCCTGTTCCAGCAAGTACTTTAGTTTTTCCTTTTGCTACGTTAACAGCGAGCTCAATCACACGAATGTGTTCACTAAACTCCAGTGTTGGCGATTCTCCTGTCGTGCCAGTAGGGACAATCCCATTTACGCCAGCACGTATTTGTTCCTTGATAAGTTTCTCATATGCACCCTCGTCAAGACGCCCATGCTTAAAAGGTGTAATTAATGCCGTATATGTACCAGTAAACTTCATCGAAAAGCACGAAGAGATTCGTTAAAATTACAACCTTTTGCCAGAAAAGATTTTTGAAAGCATCAAGGATTCAGTTCTTTTGGCATCAAGTCGATCCCTCTAGCCTTAGCGGTCTCGCCATAACTAACATCACACTTAGGGCATGAAGGATCACCGTACTGATCATATTTTGGGAAAAGATGAAGAATGAAGACTGTCCCACATGTTTTACAATCATTTACAGGATGAGCCCTTCCTTTTTTACACTTGATACAATATAAAACAGAATCACTACCTCCGCCCGGATATTGCCTCCAGTTGTTAGGAAAATCATCCTGATAGGAAGTAATATTCTCAGTTTTCTTACAGGACAAACAATAATATCCCAACTCAATTTGAGCCTGAGAAAAGTTTGCAGTCCATGACCAATACAATACCGCAAGCGCCCCAAGAGCCCCTACAGCAACCAAAATAGTTTTAACTAAAGAACCAGAAGATTCCTCACTCATAAACGCGAGCCGATTACTTTTCCTTTAGCTCCCATGTCCCCCAAATCTTCCTGATATATGTAATATTGGCGCCCTCCAGGATTCCAACTATGAATAAACTGCATTTGCTGGAATCTCACCCACCTGACAGAACCATCTGCGTAGCATTGATTCCCACCTGACGGAAGTCCCTTGTTGTCTGCATGAGCAGGATAACCCCCGTAGGCAGTCACACGACCTCCACCCCATCTTCCATCAATCTTTCCAACCAAATCAGCCAATAAAACCATTTGAGGTCCATCCTGTCCGGAATTCACGGGGCTACGAGACTTAAAAACTCCAGCCGAGTTCCTCCAAGTATCTGCACCTCCAAAATGCTGAAAACCAAGGATCATTTGAGGATATTGTTTCTCCCAAGCAGGGAAAAGCGGATTTGTATTGTAACCCTTTGGAGTCTTTCCATTAAATCGAAGCCCAGGACAGCCGAACACCTTATTTAACTGGAATCCCCTATGAGTATAAGGATCATTAGACTCGTTATAACCTTTTGGTTTTTTTGTTGCCAAATTATATGGAGGCAAAAGAGCTACCTGCGGCAAATCCAAACATTTTTGAACAATATTATCGTTTCCTTCAGGTTGTGCTCCTCGACCAGGTAAGTATTTACCCAAATTATCATCCCTATACATAAATAGGCCCAAACTAGTTTGCTTCATATTATTAGTACATACCGCCTTAAGCGCAGTGGCCTTGGCCTTGGCTAGGGCTGGAAGCAAAAGTGATGCTAAAATTGCAATAATTGCAATAACCACCAACAACTCAATTAAAGTGAAGGCTCTTTCTTTGGCTAGTCTTTTGGTTTTCATAAGAATGAAGGACTCAAACAAAAAGTAACGATTGTATATGCATTACGCAACCCCACAAACTAATTAGGAATAGGATAATTCAAGTGGCCATCCAGTCCCAACGGAATACCTAACCAAAACCAGATAAGAAGCATAATAGTCCAAATAATTGAAAAAATAATGGTAAACGGAAGCATTGTAGATATCAGCGTCCCCATCCCCCCCTTAGGAGCAATGTTTTTCATGAATGCCAATAGAATAACCATGTATGGATTGAGTGGGGTTATACAGTTGGTTACGGAATCTCCAATTCTGTAAGCGCACTGAGTCAATTCAGGAGAAATATTTACCATCATGAACATAGGAATAAAAATTGGAGCAAAAATAGTATACTTTGCAGACATGGACCCAACAAACATGTTGAAACACATTGTCATCAAAATGAATGCAACAATAAGAAGCGACGTAGGAAGCGCTGCGTTGCCAAGAGCCTGCCCTCCAGACATAGCCAACATTTTATCTAGGCCAGAGTACTTGAAATGCTCAACAAATTGCCCAGCAAAAAATGCCATTACGATTATAGGCGCCATTCCCGCCATAGAATCAGTGAGCAATTTTGCTACATCTCGATCATTATGAATCTTATTCTGTACAACCCCATAAACAATACCAGGGATTATAAATATAATAAGAACTAAAGGAACTATTGCCTTCACCCACCTAGGAAATATATTTTCTGACTGTACAAATACCTGACCACCTATCTCAATTGCCTCCTTAGGCAAAGACTGCCCATCTTTATCTTCAACTAATTCAACTGTTAACATTTGACCAGATTTTGGCGGCCATTCGACTTCATATGTATACAAAGGAGAACCAGGTATGTTCACCATGGCAACAACCGCCGTAAGAGCAACAGCAAAAACCAACCCAGCAATTTTGAGGGCTCGCTTATCATTAGAATTAAGTTTTTGAGCTTCTAAATCCGAAACATCTACAGGCGATGGACCACCCTCTTCCGGAGGCTTATTAGCTAATCTTTTTTCAACAATAACATCTGCGACAAACCATCCCGCACCCGTCATTATAATGGTTGACGCAATCATAAACCACCAATTGCAAGCTGGGTTAACTTCATAAGATGGATCAATAACCTGAGCTCCTTTTGTGGCCAATTCAGATAACATTGGCTCGAGACTAGTAATCGCAAGATTGGCATTGAAACCGGCCGCAACTCCGGCGAAAACAGCAGCTAAACCTGCCAACGGAGCGCGACCAACCGCCTTATAAAGAGCTGCTGCCAACGGCGGCAAAATAATGTAGCCAGCATCAGACGTCATAGAAGACATGATCCCCAAAAATACCATTGCTGGAGTAAGTAGTTTTTTCGGCACCACCATCAACATCGCTTTCAATGCAGACCCTATAAATCCGGTGCGTTCAGCGATACCAATTCCAAGCATACCGACCAATACTATGCCCAATGGGGCAAAATTGATAAAATTCTTAACCATACTGGATACGGCCCAAAATAGACCATCTCGAGTCAAAATGTTTTTCGCCTCAAACGTTCGACCAGTCGCAACCCATTTTATCTCATCAGCTCCATCTACCGCTTGAACATTAAGAGTAGAATGATCTGGTAGACGCTCTTCAACTATCCAACCAGTCTTTGCTGAAACAGCGGATGCTATCATGACAAGCACAGTTCCAATAAGGAAGAGTGTGGCAGGATCTGGCAGGCGATTTCCTACCCTCTCTATCCAACCAAGCCAACCACCACTGGTTGCAGAATTATTAAAAGCACCTGAATTAGGCATAGTGTTAAGTGATCGATTCTGACCAGACAAACTCCAAGGTCAATTCCCGATTGCATTTTGAACCTTATTTAGCGAGCATGCGTCGCAACTACATGAGAATAAAAATATTAATTTCCACTATTTGTGCTTTTCTGTGCCTAGGGAATTCATTCAGTTATGCAGTACAATTGTCAGATGAAGATAGTGGAAAAATCGCACGAGTAGTTGGCTTTTTACTTTCTCAAACACACTACAAGCGAGCAGCATTAGATGACGAAATTTCAAAGCAATTCCTTCGAAAATACATGGAATCGCTCGACTATAGCCGAATGGTATTTCTTCAATCGGATTATGATGAATTTCAGAATAAATATGGAACACTACTAGATAACCTCACTAAAAGGGGAGATGTTTCTCCAGCATTCG
The DNA here is from genome assembly GCA_036166355.1 of Verrucomicrobiota bacterium. Taxonomy (GTDB): domain Bacteria; phylum Verrucomicrobiota; class Verrucomicrobiia; order Limisphaerales; family UBA1096; genus UBA1096. The sequence goes on from JAYZHR010000010.1 coordinate 5,646, forward strand.
AAATTCATGAGCGCTATACAAACCGACTAAAGACATCACATAGCTGGCTGAAAGAAATCATTAATCAAAAGTTTGATTTCAGCATCAATGAAACATTTACACCAGATCGAACAAAAAGCGACTGGCCAAAAAATGAAGAAGAAGCAAGGACCTTGTGGCATAAACGCATTAAGTATGAACTACTAGGAAACCGTTTAAGCAAAAGACGAAGCGTTGAAGCAATGAAAGCTCAAAACGAAGGCAAGGAACCAATAAAAAAATCAGACGGCACAAATGTAAAACCATATAACATAAAGGAAGAAAAAGAGAAAATATCTCGACGCTATGAACGATTTCTTCGAGTACGAACAGAAATGGACTCAGGTGATGTTCTGCAATACTACCTCACAGCGCTGTCAAATGAATATGATCCTCACTCTGACTACTTCAGCCCACGTGAAGCTGAAAATTTTGAAATTAATAATATTAAGCTATCTCTAACTGGAATTGGCGCCAGGCTACAGTGGGATGATGGTTACACAAAACTGATTGAACTCGTCCCAGGTGGACCAGCAATTAAAAGTAAAAAACTAAAACCAGGTGATCGAATTGTTGCCGTAGCACAAGGAAAAGAAGGCGAAGCAATCGACGTATTCGAAATGGAACTCGATAAAGTCGTTGACAAAATTCGCGGTGAAAAAGGGACTATGGTTCGTCTCACTATTATACCAGTTGATGCTGCTGACGATAGCGAGACTAAAGAGGTAAGACTGATTCGCGACAAGATTAAACTTACCGATAGCCTAGCAAAAGGACAGGTTGTTGATTATCCCGACATGCCAAGACTTGGAGTTATAGACCTGCCTCAATTTTATGAAAATTGCGCAAGAGATGTTCGCCTGATTATAGAGCGATTTAAAAAGGAAAAGGTAAACGGCATTGTCCTAGACCTTCGCAGGAATGGAGGGGGCCTTTTGCCTGAAGCTGTAAAACTTGCAGGTCTTTTTATTGAAAAAGGCCCAATGGTTCAGGTTATTGATAGTCGACGACGCAAACAAGTGCTCCAGGACAAAGACGAAAGTATTGGCTACAACGGCCCCATGTTGGTGCTCGTCGGCAAGCTTAGTGCATCAGCATCCGAGATCGTAGCTGCAGCCCTTCAAGACTATGGGCGTGCTATAATTGTCGGCAGCCAATCAACACATGGCAAAGGCACAGTTCAAACCGTAATGCCATTAACCAACTGGGTTCGAATAAAAGACCCAGGAAAACTTAAATTAACTATTTCTAAATTCTACCGAATAGCTGGAGGCACAACCCAAAAACAAGGCGTTAAACCGGATCTAGTACTACCAAGCCCATACGATTATATGGAAATCGGTGAAGCCACACTCTCCAATAGCCTTGCTGCAGATCACACAGAACCACTAAACTATCGTCGCTTGAATTTGGTAAAAGACTATATTGAACAACTTTCATCACAATCCGCAGAACGCATCAAAAAAGACCAGGATTTCTCCTATATCTTGAACGATATAGAAACACTAAAAGAACGCCTTGAGGACAAATCGTTTTCCTTGAACGAAATTAAACGCCTAGAAGAAAAAGATGAAGAAAAGGCCAAACGGGAAACACGAAAGAAAGAGAGAAAAAACAGAGTCAAACCAGAAGAGACCGTATACGATCTAACGATTAAGATGATTCAAAAAGATATCAATCTTGGAGAGGAGATTGAAGAAGAAGAAAAACCAATTCGACTCATAGAGGAAAATGATGAAGAAGAAACGGAAGAAGAAGATGACACCCCAAAACTAGATCCTCATCTTCGTGAAACACTTAATATTCTCCAGGATTACATCAAGTTATTTCAACCTAAGAAGCAAATAGCTGGCAAAGCAGACGCTAATAAAAATCCAATCCAGTAAAAAATCACGCTACAAGCAAACCGTCCGGATCCAAGGGGCCACATATGCGCTCGATTTGTTTTCTGATCTTTCCATTACTGGCAATTACAGCATATCTGTGCTTGCTGTTTTTTCGAGGCACACGCCAAAACTCCCCACCGGCACATTCCAAAATAAGGCCTCCAGCAGCTACATCCCAAATCTGAATCTTGGATTCTATATAGCCATGAAACCTTCCACTTGCGACGTAAGTCATGGCAAGTGCTGCAGAACCCATCATTCTCGGCTTACGAATTTTAGGAGCAAGCTTAGTAAAATAAGGAATCATATAGTTCATGGTAGCCTTGTCCTTTGCAAATCCAATAGCCAGCATGGCCTCCTTTAGACTACCGCTATTTACGCTAATTTTTTTACCATTAAGTTTGGATTTTTGCCCTCGAATAGCTGTCCATAATTCATCTGTAAACGGATCAAAAACTGTTCCCACGACTGTCTCAAAAGCATCCCCTGTTTTAGAATGATTATCCAACCGTTTCTGCAACGCAATTGAGACACAAGCATGAGGTATCCCATACGTATAATTCACAGTACCATCAATCGGATCAACCACCCAGCGAAACTCGGTTTCAATATCACCCGCATTACCCTCCTCGCCTAGAATAGCCACATTGGGATGAGATTTATTTAAGATCGACTCAATCTCATTCTGACATCTTACATCTAGATCCAACTTAACATCACGCTGAGTAGATGAATTAATCTTTTTTTTTGAAAAAAGATTTTGAGCCATGATCTCTCCGGCAAATCGAGCAGCATTAACCGCAGTTTTTAGATAATTCTTTTTTTCTGAAGGCTTCATATCAGGAAGATAGATTATCTAGTGCTTCATTTAATTGAACACGCTTAAGATTCCACTCATTAAGACGTTCGCGCTGTTCATCAAGCACCTCTACTGGAGCTCTCTCAGCAAACTTTGGATTACTTAACTTGTTCTGAATTTTTTCAATCTCCTTATCAATTTTGCTCAACTCTTTAGACAAGCGTGTCCTCTCAGCATCAAAATCAATTAAACCCTCTATCGGCAAGTAAAGATCACCCAATGAAGAGCTAACACGCGGCATCCCCTTCAAGCCTTCTTCTCCAATTGAAATTGATTCAGCATTTAGCAACACCTTTATTACCTCTATATCAAATTCATCTAATTTGCCCAAAGGATTAAACAAATAGTTAATTTTTTTATTAAAAGGGATATTGTAAACAGAACGCAAGTTACGACCCTGTGTTACCAACTCGTGCTTTGCTCCTACTAATTGATTAATTGATTCATCAAGGCCATAGAGCTCCACAAAATTTTCATCCAAGGCCTTTGGCCAGCAAGCGGTCATAATTGTCTTACCTCCTTGCTCATCCGGCATATCATTTGAGAAACCCAAACCATGCCAAAGCTCCTCAGTAATAAATGGTAAAAATGGATGGAACAGCCTCAAAGTGTTCCCCATTACAAAATCAACAACCGCTAAAACATTTGCCTTTCTTACTTGATCATCACCAAAAAACACGGCCTTACAAGATTCGATATACCAATCACAATACTCACTCCAAAAAAATCGGTATAAAGTCGCTGTGGCATCTGTAAAACGATATGCCTGAAAGGCAACTGTCACCTCATCAATCGCCTGACGAAGCCGCAAAAGTATCCACCGGTCATCACTGGTAAGCAGTTCAGGTCGAATTTCGCCTTCAGTTGCCCCTCCTTGCATTTGACGAAAACGACAGGCATTCCAAAGTTTATTGCAGAAATTTCTACCAAGCTCTACATCCTTCTCATCAAACAACACGTCTTGACCGAGGGGGGCACTCCTCATGGTACCAAATCTCAACGCATCAGCGCCATACTTTGAAATTAATTCAAGAGGGTCAGGTGAATTACCAAGACTCTTGGACATTTTCCTGCCCTTTTTATCCCTAATAATGCCAGTAAAATATACATTTCGAAACGGCAAATCACCCCTCCACTCGTAACCAGCCATAATCATACGAGCAACCCAAAAGAAAATAATATCCGGCCCAGTAACAAGATCTGTAGTGGGATAAAACTTCTTTAGAGTTTGATTCTCATTAGGCCAACCCATTGTCGCAAAAGGCCAAAGCCAAGAACTACACCATGTATCAAGAACATCAGAATCCTGTTCCCACCCATCTCCATCGGGCGCATCCAAACCGCAGTATATCTCATCACCACGATACCAGACAGGAATACGATGGCCCCACCATAGCTGACGACTAATACACCAATCCTGTAAGCCCCCCATCCAATAATCATAAGTCTTGGACCATCGCTCAGGATAGAATTTCATTGAACCATTTGAAACACAACTACGCGCCTTATCTTGGCTAGGATATTTGAGAAACCATTGTTCAGAAAGGCGAGGCTCAATAGGAACATCAGCGCGCTCACTGAATCCAACATTATTTATATAATCTTCAACCTTTGTTAACGACCCTAATTCATCAAGCTTGTTAGAAGCAGCCTTGCGAGCTTCAAAGCGATCCATTCCAGCAAGTTCCTTTCCTGCCAGCTCGTTCATCTTACCGTCAGCATTAATCACTTCTATAACTTCAACTCCGTTGCGTTGACCTATATCAAAGTCAACCTTGTCATGAGCTGGTGTCACTTTTAACACGCCGGTACCAAACTCAATATCAATATGCTCATCGGCTACAATCGGCAAATGGGCTTGATTTTCAATCGGAAGAGGCCGTATGGCATGTTTGCCAACAAGATGACCATAGCGAGGATCATTTGGGTTCACCGCAAAAGCCGTATCGCCAGGAATAGTTTCTGGACGAGTAGTAGCGATTTCCAACCACGTGTCCGGCTCCTCTACAACCTGAACTTTAAAATAGTATAGATTGCTATTTTGCTCCTTCATGATGACTTCTTCATCCGAAAGTGCAGTCAACGATTTCGGACACCAATTCACCATTCGCTTACCTCGATATATCAGCCCCTTATGATATAGATCTACAAAAACTCGCTGAACACATTTCGTGTAATCATCATCCATGGTAAACCTAATGCGAGACCAATCACAACTCGCGCCAAGTTTTTTTAACTGTTCAATAATTATACCCCCATGCTTCTCTTTCCATTCCCAAATATGCTCCAACAGACTCTCCCTCCCGAGATCATCACGATGCCGCATTAAGCCGTCTTTAATCAACTTTCGCTCCACTACACTCTGCGTAGCAATTCCAGCATGATCAGTACCAGGCAACCAAAGCACCTCCTTCCCATCCATACGCGCCTTGCGCGCGAGTATATCCTGAATAGTATTATTCAGAACATGTCCCATATGAAGCACCCCAGTAACATTAGGTGGTGGAATAACAATCGAATATGCAGGCCGTTTATCACTAACCCGCTCTGGATCAGCCTTAAAACAATCATTCTGCTGCCAAAACGAATACCACTTCGTTTCTACCGATTGAGGTTCATAAGCCTTGGGAATTTCCGCCATGGAATTATTTATAAATAAGCCCTTAGAATTATTTTTTTAATAAACGATACTCGATGCTATCCAGCAATGCCTGAAGACTAGCCTCAATAATGTTCTCATTAACTCCTACAGTATACCAACGATCTTTTCCGTCAGTTGACTCAATTAACACCCTTGTCTTAGCAGCCGTACCGAAGGCTCGAGATGAATTCAAAATTCTCACTTTATAATCTGTTAATTTAACCTTTTTTAATACCGGATAAAAACCACGGAGCGCATTTCTTAATGCTTGATCCAAGGCGTTAACTGGACCATCACCATCAGCCACAGTATGAGCAGTTTTATCTCCAACTCTGACTTTTACCGTCGCCTCACATACATGCTCCAAAGCGTCGCCACGCATTGAAACATGATATGCATCCAAGAAAAAAGCAGGCTCAACGCGACCTATTGCCTTACGAATAAGCAAAGCCAAAGATCCCTCAGCCCCTTCGTAGTCATAGCCTAAATGCTCCTGCTCTTTAACCTTTGAAAGAATATCCTTCAATTCAGGCGTGTCATTATTAACCCTAATACCCATCTCCTGAGCCTTCATCACAATATTACTTCGCCCTGCAAGGTCACTCACAAGAATTCGCCGTTTATTGCCCACGGCATCAGGATCAGCATGCTCAAAACTATGCGCGATCTTTTGAACTGCATTCACATGCATCCCGCCCTTATGAGCAAAAGCTGTAGTCCCAACCCAAGGTTGACGATTGTCAGGAATTAAGTTCGCCACTTCATCAACAAATCTAGAAAGATCACGAAGCTTCTTTAGCTTTGCCTTAGGAATAGAGCGACGCGCCATTTTGAGTGAAATATTCGGGATCGCACTAATAAGATTACAGTTCCCTGTTCTTTCCCCATAGCCATTTACAGTGCCTTGCACTTGAGTAGCCCCCTGTTCTACAGCAGCAATGGCGTTTGCAACACCTAAGCCAATATCATTATGAGTATGTATTCCAATACAACAGGAAAGTTTCTTGTAGGCCTCAGCAGTAACCTGCGCAACTTCTGCCGGGAGTGAACCACCGTTAGTATCACACAAAACAACAAAATCTGCACCTGCTTCTTCAGCTGCCTTCCAAGTAGCCATTGCATATTCAGGATCGTCCTTGTAACCATCCAAGGCATGCTCTGCATCATAAATTACCTTGCGCCCATTATTCTTTAGATAAGCAATGGTATCAGCAATCATCGCAATGTTTTCCTTGGGGGTTGTACGTAATACTTCTTTCACATGAAGCAGCCAAGTCTTTCCAAAAATAGTTACCACTGGCGTCTTAGCATCAATCAGTAGCTTTACCTGAGGATCATCTTGCACTGCAATTTTCTTTCGCCGCGTTGAACCAAAGGCAGCAATCTGTGAACTCTTCCACTTGCGCTTGGCGGCCTCCTTAAAAAACTCTATATCCTTAGGATTACTTCCAGGCCAACCACCTTCAATATAGTGAACACCAAATGCATCAAGCTTCTCTGCAACACGTAATTTATCTGCAACAGAAAAGCTTACACCTTCACCTTGAGTACCATCACGCAGTGTCGTGTCATATATTTCCACTAATTTCTTCATCAATAGACGATATTTCCCGCCAAGACCGGTAATTACTATAGTCTAGAAGCAAGTGACACCAGCACCAAAACTCATTAACTGGACAAGTAATTATAATTCACCATCAAAATTCAACTGGCGCAAAGCTTCATATAGCACTAGAGCCACACAATTTGAGAGGTTCAGCGATCGAGCATCGCTGTTGAACATCGGGATACTCAACCAATTATTTTTTGCTTCAATATAAAGCTCTTCAGGCAGCCCAAGAGTCTCTCTTCCAAATACTAAATAATCACCCTTAGAAAATGTTGCATCAGAGTATCTAACCCCTCCTCCAGACTCTATAAACCAAACCCTACCTGATGGATTAACATTCTTAATAAAGGCGCTCCAACTTTTCCACTGACACCAATTAACATGTTTCCAATAATCCATTCCAGCCCTTTTCAACTGTTTATCTGTAAGCTCAAACCCAAACGGCTCAATTAAATGCAACCTCGATTTGGTAGCAGCACAAAGACGAGCAACATTACCAGTATTTGGCGGAATTTCAGGCTCAACCAAGACCACGTTTAATTGACAGCCGGAATCACTCATCACCCGACTTTCTTTTTGCCGTACATAACTTTCCACAGAATCAAACCATGTGCCGGAGCTGTCATCCCCGCTTTAGAACGATCACATGAACTCAAAATTGCACGGACGTCCAATGGCTTTAACTTACCTGATCCAACCTCAACAAGTGTCCCAACAATACCTCTACACATCTTGTAAAGAAAACCATTACCCTCAATAACAACTGTAAGCATTGGACCTTTCTTATAGCATTTACAATTGGTAACAACTCGGATAGTTGACTGCATTTCATATTCACGTTTTACGGCGAATGCACGAAAATCATGTTCGCCAATGAAATATTTAGCCCCCTGTTGCATTATTGAAAAATCTAACTCACGAGGAACATGCCATGCAGTTTTCCTCATTAAAGGATTCATAACCGGATGATTCCATATATCATATCTATATTGTTTCCCAACAGCATCAAATCTAGCGTGGAATTTCCCAGATACTCGTTTAATTTCAGTTATACTAACATCATCCGGAAGAAAAGAATTCAACGCTAATAACAATTTACGTTCTTCAATTCGATACTCATCCTTATGTATCTCAACATGAGCAACCATACCTCTTGCATGCACTCCAGTATCCGTTCGACTAGAACTATGAACCCTACCAACAGTCGGGAACAAACGATGTAACGCTTCCTCTATTTTCTGCTGGACTGTAATCCCACTTTTCTGAACCTGCCATCCCTTGTAGTAAGTGCCATCGTAAGCAATAGATAATTTCAGTTTTACGGTATCCATTGTGATCAAGCCAAGCTATCTAAATAGCTTTGCAGCAAAATAGCTGCCGCCATAGCATCCACTTTCTGGCGTTTCTTTTTTTTCTTTGCCCTGCCTTGTGTTAAGACTCTATTAGCTTGTACAGATGTTAGCCTTTCATCAAATGTCTTTATTGGAACTGTAATACTTTTTTTTAATATAGCTTCAAATTCACGAACCTTTATCGATGCATCCCCATAACTGCCATCCATATTTCTAGGCATTCCCAAGAGTAAAAGTTCCACCTCATACTCACTGAGCAACACTTTTAAGCGTTCAAGAAATCCAGAAAACGGTTCAGCAGGAATAAACTCCAAAGGTTGAGCAATCATTTTCAACTCATCGCTTATTGCGACACCCATCCGAACCGTACCATGATCTATAGCTAAAACACGCATGAATCACAGAGTCCTCATAACCCTTAAAGCAGCATCAACAGTTTTTTCAATAGTCTCCTCATCATGGGCAGCAGAAATAAATCCAGTTTCAAATTGAGAAGGAGCCAAATAAACTCCTGACTGAAGCATTCCATGAAAATATTTTGCGAACTTTTCCCGGTCACTCTTCATAGCATCAGCCATGTTATAAACTGGATTTTCAGTAAAATAGCAACAAGACATAGAACCAATATTATGCAATTGGACTGGAATACCCGATAATTTAGCCGCATCCAGCAAACCATCTGATAACATCTTGCCTAGAGCTTCAATCTTGCCATATACGACTCCATCAAAAAGAGCCTCCAATACAGCAATTCCAGCTGACATAGCTAACGGATTTCCGCTCAACGTCCCTGCTTGATACACTGAACCATCAGGAGCAAGACAATCCATAATATCAGCGCGCCCACCAAAAGCCCCAACTGGCAAACCACCTCCGATCACCTTACCAAAACAACTCAAGTCGGGAGAAACACCGAACCTTCCCTGCGCTCCAGATAAACCCAATCGAAACCCAGTCATGACTTCATCAAATATTAATAAAGAATCATTCTTCAAGGTAATATCACGTAAAAACTCCAAATATCCATCAACTGGCAAATATAACCCAGCATTCGCTGGAACTGGCTCAAGAATAATTCCTGCTATGTTTGAACCATGCTCGTTGAATGCACTTCGCACCGCCTCTTCATCATTAAACGGTAATACAATTGTTTGATTGGTAAACTCATTAGGCACTCCTGCGCTATCAGGTTGCCCAAGTGTCAGCGCCCCTGAACCCGCCTTAACTAAAAGTGAATCAACATGACCATGATAACATCCCTCAAATTTAATTATCTTATTCCGATTTGTATAACCTCGAGCTAAACGGATGGCCGACATGGTTGCTTCTGTCCCAGAATTACACATTCTTACCTTATCCACCGAAGGTATAGCACCGACAACCAACTCAGCCATTCGCACCTCAAGTGGATTCGGAATACCAAAACTAGTTCCATGTTCAGCAGAATTTTTAATAGCATCTACAACTACTTGGGGTGCATGTCCTAAAATTGCCGGCCCCCAAGTTCCAACATAATCTATATAATCATTTCCATCAGCATCCCAAATTTTAGCGCCTTCAGCACGTACAGCGAAAAAAGGACTGCCACCAACTGCCCTGAAAGCACGTACAGGAGAATTAACTCCACCAGGAATCCACTTTAAAGCCTTTTTAAATAATGATTTCGATTTAGCAGTTGAATACATAACTTAAGAAATAAAAATATTATATTTTAATATAATTGGAAATTACCTATCTATTTAAACCACGCAAATCCGAAAGCCAACGATCATGAATCGATTTAAGACGAATGAGTTGTTTTGGATGCTCATATCGAAGATTCCTTTGTTCACCTATATCCTTTGATAAATTAACTAAAAATAGTTTATCATTTTTGTTTAATGGCAATTTTTTCGTTGGATCCTTAGGATTACCGATAAGTTTCCAATTGCCTTCTCTCACTGCCCATTGAGGATTAATACCATTTCCCATCCAATGAAATTCTGAATGAGGAGACTTAGCAGAAGCTGACTGAATAACCTTTACCAAGCTCTTACCATCAATTTTTCGTTCTGGTAGTTCTACCCCAGTAAGCTCAGCTAGGGTAGGTAACCAATCGACAGACACACTAAATTGATTTCTAATTTGACCAGCTGGAACTTTATCTGGCCATCTAATTATTGATGGCACACGAATTCCTCCTTCAAAAAAACTAGATTTGGCCCCGCGATAAGGTCCCGCGTTCCCACCTCCTCCAAATGTACGTGATTCAACAGAGTGACCGTGATCACTTTGGAAAACTACAATAGTATTTTCCCTTAATCCTAGATTATCTATTTGATTAAGCAGACTACCAATAGCTTCATCCATCGAGGACATGAACGCAGCATATCGCCGACGTTTTTCATCCTTCATATCTGAATAGTAACGACGCCATTTTTCAGTAGCCTGTAAAGGATAGTGTGGCAGGTTGATAGCCCAATACATAAAGAACGGTTTCTCACGATTAGAAGTCATAAATTTTGCAGCCTCATCAACCATCAGGTCAGGGAAGTATTCACCGGTACGCCAAATTTCCTTTCCATTCTGATATAAATCATGGCGATTTGGCGGCACCCAATAAAAAAAATGCGAATAGTTATCAATACATCCACCCATATGCCCAAAGGAATAATCAAAACCTTGCCCATTTGGCATAGTAGGAGGCGTGAAACCCAGATGCCATTTACCAATATGCGCAGTCGCATATCCTGCCAACTTAAACACTTCCGCCATAGTCACCTGTTCGGCCGGAAGCGCACCTCGACCTCCCGGATGAGAAGAAACATTTCCTGGCACACCGGCCCTCACAGGCACTCGACCAGTAAGAAGTGCAGCGCGTGAAGGCGAACAAACCGCAGCTGCTGAATAAAACTGTGTAAATCGAACACCATCACGGCAAAGAGAATCCATTGCAGGTGTAATTAAATCTTTTGCACCATAAGCGTTAATATCAATCGACCCCTGATCATCCGTATAAATAACAACTACATTTGGCATCCGATCTTTCGCATTCAAAATAAGCAAAGATGCAAATATAACTAACAAAGTGGATTTAATTTTCATTTTGAATAAAGTTAAAGACTGTAAGAAAAACTAACATATACGTACTGAGAATTCACACAACTTCATTATTAATAATCTTCAATTTGCATTGTATGTACATAATCAAAACACAGCACCTAGACCATCCATGATGATGATTAATAGAAATCTTTTTAATGAGAAAACTATATCTTCATGCAGACTTCTACATTTTGTTTAAACGTTAATAATAGGAAATGCAAAAGTCCTTACAGATTTAGCAAAGACCAGATTAATTACGAGCTTGAAGTCCTGAACGTTTAAGGGAAAAGAGCTAACTGGCGTTATCCACCCTCACCACCCAATGTATCGATCATTTGAATCAATGGTAAAAACATAGCAATCACGATACTACCAACGATAACAGCTAGGAAAACGATCATAACCGGCTCTATCAATGAGGTCATAGCTTCAACTGAACGGTCGACCTCTTCGTCATATGTATCGGCAATTTTCTCCAACATTTGAGGCATATCACCTGTTTTTTCTCCAACATCCACCATGCTTATAACCATAGGTGGAAAGACACGAGATGCTTCAAGAGGCGCTACAATCGTCTCACCTTCTTTAACACTATCATGCACATCCTGCACCGCAGTAGCTATCACGGTATTACCAGAAGTATCCTTAACAATGTTTAAAGCCTGAAGAATAGGCACACCAGAATTAATCAGAGTACCTAGGGTTCGCGCAAAGCGGGCGATTGAAACCTTCTCCACCACAGGACCAATAATTGGAAAAAACAATGCAAGCTTATCCAATACAAACCTGCCATATTTACTTTGCCCAAGCATCCCTAAAGTTAAAAAGAATGCAAAGGCCCCGGTCAAAGTACCAAAGACGTTCGTCTTAACAGTTTCACTAATAGCTAACACAGATTCAGTAAAAGGATGAAGACCACCAGCACCTGTCAGATCAGCAAAAACTGCCTTAAACTTAGGAATTACAAAAACAAGCAATACACCCATGATAGCTATGGCAACAACAAGGACTGCAATTGGATAAAACATGGCCGCCTTAACCTTTCCTTTAATGCGAGCTGCCTTTTCCATAAATTGAGCCAACCGATCTAGCACAACTTCAAGCACACCACCCAATTCACCTGCCTTAACCATGCTAACGAATAACTTATTAAACACTTTAGGGTGCTGATTCAAACCTTCTGAAAAGGTCCCTCCACCCTCAATAACCTCTGCCAAATCACCTAACACACGTCTCAAAGCAGCATTTTTTTCCTGACGCTCCAAAACAGTTAAACCTGAAAGCAACGGAAGCCCAGCCGAAGTTAATTGTGCTAACTGTCTGGTAAATATGGTTAACAC
>JAYZHR010000011.1:0-26863 GCA_036166355.1 Verrucomicrobiota bacterium
TAAACCAGATATAAACCGCGACGTGGCATCAATTTTCGATCCCTTTGGAAACGCAACTCACTCTGCATTAAGTTTCCCGGTATTGGGCGAAGATGTAATCATAACCGGCGCGGGCCCAATCGGTATCATGTCGGCTGCTATCGTACGACATGCTGGCGCCAGACATGTAGTAATCACAGATGTGAACCAGTACCGACTTGATTTAGCGAAAAAAATGGGTGTTACGCGTGCAGTCAACGTCTCACAAGAGAAGCTTGACGATGTTCAAATGGAACTTGGCATGGAAGAAGGATTTGATGTCGGACTTGAAATGAGCGGCAACCCTAATGCATTCAACGACATGCTCTCAAACATGTGTCATGGAGGGAAAATCGCCATGCTCGGAATTCCAAAGCACGACATGGCCATAGATTGGAATACTGTTGTATTCAATATGTTAACTATCAAGGGTATCTATGGACGTGAAATGTACGAAACTTGGTACAAGATGACGGTCATGCTTGAAGGAGGACTAGATATCAAGCCTGTAATAACACATCGGTTTGATTTTAAAGATTATAAGAAAGGATTTGAAACTGCTATGAGCGGCAAGAGTGGCAAGGTGATTTTAAATTGGTAAGCACCGATGTACGGAAAAATTAAACAACAACTAAAAGTCGAATTGGAAGAGATCCGTTCAGCGGGCCTTTACAAGGTCGAACACTTGATCGATACACCACAATCCATCCGTATAGGCGTGGGCCGCGACACACCAGTACTCAACATGTGTGCAAATAACTATCTGGGGCTAGCAAGCCATCCGGAAGTAATTGCAGCAGCACACAATGCACTTGATGAATGGGGGTACGGCCTTGCAAGTGTACGGTTCATTTGCGGCACTCAGAGAATTCATAAACAACTCGAAGAAAAACTTACCGAGTTTCTAGGCACTGAAGATACGATTCTTTACTCATCCTGTTTTGACGCAAATGGCGGCTTGTTCGAAAGTCTCCTCGGACCAGAAGACGCAATTATTTCTGATGAGCTGAATCACGCTTCAATTATCGATGGGATGCGCTTATGCAAGGCAAAGCGATTCCGATTTAAAAACCGCGATATGAACGACTTGGCAAAACAACTCGAAATGGCCAAAGGCTCTCGACGCATTCTTATCGCCACTGACGGTGTCTTCTCGATGGATGGTTATTTAGCAAGCCTACCTGAAATCTGCGACCTTGCCGACGAGCATGGCGCGTTGGTTATGGTCGACGACTCTCACGCAGTCGGATTTATGGGAAAACTTGGCCGGGGTACGCACGAATACCATGGTGTAATGCAACGAATCGACATTCTAACGGGCACACTTGGGAAAGCCCTAGGAGGCGCCAGTGGCGGATACACTAGTGGTCGCGCTGAAATCATCGAAACCCTTCGTCAACGATCGCGTCCATACTTATTTTCCAATACAGTTGCACCAAATATCGTGGCTGCCTCCATCAAGGCGATAGATTTACTTACAAAATCAACTGAACTACGTGACCGTCTTGATTCAAATACGAGATTTTTCCGAAAGCAAATTGCCAACTGTGGCTTTAAAATTCTCGAGGGCACACATCCAATCACGCCAATCATGCTAGGCGACGCAGCACTAACCAATCGCTTCGCTGAAGCCATGCTTGATGAAGGAATTTATGTAATTGGGTTTTCCTATCCTGTTGTACCCAAGGACAAGGCGCGCATCCGCACACAAATCTCCGCAGAACATACTCAACAGGATTTGGAGTTCGCCATAAAAAAGTTTAAAGAAGTGAAACTCAAAATGGGAATCTGAGGATTATATAATATAGTCCGGCGAATTTCCCGTTGCCCCCTCAAGGTCACGAACCTTTCCGCATAAATCAGAAAGGGACACCTCTTCAAGCACTCCAACTATGGCTGATTGTACTTCTTGCATAACACAATTTATTGCACATTTAGCAGCCTTATCAGAATGAAGATTCGGTTTCCCTTCACCCAAACTCAAGGAATCATCACTCGATTCAAGCGGTCCTTCGATATGCCGAATAATCTCCGATAACGAAATTTCTTTCGGTGAACGCTGCAATCTATACCCCCCAGCTACACCTCGACGACTTTGAACAAAACCTCCGGATTTCAGATCATTTAATATCTGCTCAAGAAAACGCCTAGGAATATTTTGCCGCTTTGCAATATCCTTTATACGAATAACTTCAGGCCCATGATACATACCCAAAACTAGGAGCGCCTGTATCGCATACTCGCCTCTCTGGGATAATTTCATGCTGCACGAAAACTAGAATCTCGACCTATTTAGTCAAGTATTGTGTTAAGACTGAGTAATAACAAAAATTACTTGGAATCCAGTGATTGGGAACCAACTTGATTTTTTCTATCAATTCCAAGGGCAATTATGATACCTGCAACCAAAGAATAGGTAGGACCAAGTAACCAGCCAACAATTGGGATCAAAAGGATTAAGCCTCCTATCAGAGAAAATACCGTAATGGTAAAAAAATGTTTTCGCATTACATGAAAACTCTGCATACCGCTCAGCCCAACTCGATCAAGATATGGATCAACGAAACCGATTCCGGTCAAATAAATCTCACACGGAATAATGAATACGAGCGCTAACAATCCTCCAACCAATGGAATGAAATTAGCGAACAACTCAAACAACAACAACATGACCGTGCCTACTAAGGTTATTAGAGCCATCACAATCATCCGCTTAATTAATTCTTTAGTCGTTCGTTCACATTCAATCTTTTTTCCAACGATAGCAACTTCAAGCCTATCAGTGATTTTATCGATCGAAAATAAGTAAAAAAAGAGAACAACACTTCGATATGCAAGAAAACCCAAAATAGAAATTAGAATAAACACAACAACTTCCAGAGAAGATTTCAGTATGCCTTCATCAGAAATAAGAGTTCCAAGCAACCCTTGAAAAAAACTCACAACAAAACCTGCTAAAAAATAACCGACCAGAAACATAAATGGAAAATAGACCAAGGTCAGAAGTAAAGGTACCTTTATTAATTTGATTATACCCTCCTTCCAGATGAACTTGTGAGCTTGGCTGTAAGCTGACAGCGTGACCTTGATCGCATTCATCTCCTTTCTTTAATCTGATAATTACTTGGAGATTTCAATCAGTTCAATTTCATATCCTTCTGGAGCATCAACAAAGGCAAAACCACCCCCTGCTTCCTTCATAGTAGGTCCGTCAGAGTACCCAATACCAAGTGAATCTAGGTGCTTTCCAAATTCTTCAAGGCTATCTACCTCAAAGGCCAAGTGGGTCAAGTCCTCCTGCACCTCCACCGGACCACTGTTTGGAAAATGACAAATCTCAATAGTTTCCTCACTCTCCGGTGCCTTTAAAAAAACCAACTCGGAACCTCGTGGCGATTTGTGTCGACGCACCTCTTCCAGTCCCAATACTTTCTTGTAAAAATCAACGGTTTTCTCCAGATCATTAACGCGATACCGGGTATGTAATAGTCTTTTTGCTAGTGACATGAGGGAACAGAGTACCAAGCAAACTTTAACGAGCCAAGCGCTGCATCTTGTATTCATGCCTAACCAGAGGTAGTTTGACGTCTATGAGCCACAAGTTTTTACTCCTAACATTGACAGTAATACTCATTGCTCTTGGCCAAAACGCAACAGTACATGGCCAAGCAACAAGGACAAAAACTAAAGGTATTCGTGTTGATACTAATAATTCGCGTTACACCTACCGCCTACAACACAGTCGAGACGGAATCGGCAAGTTCTACATGGGACGTGAGATAGCACATGTCATGGGCCATCTTGGTGCGGGCTGGCTTGAACGCTCTTCACGTGAAGTCGAAGAGCGACCACAAACCCTCATCAAGGCACTGAAAATAAAACCCGGAGACAACGTGGCCGACATCGGAGTTGGCACAGGTTATTTTGCCCGGCGAATATCCCGAGTAGTTGGCCCGAAAGGAACTGTTTACGGAGTAGACATTCAGCAGGAGATGCTTGATCTACTCACGCGTAACTTGAAAAATTCAGGAATAAAAAATGTAGAAGGAGTCCTTGGAACAATTTCTAATCCTAATCTTCCTGCCAATACAATCGATCTAGCATTAATGGTAGATGTCTACCACGAGTTTTCACATCCATATGAAATGATGCAGAATATCTGCAAAGCCCTGAAGACAGGTGGAAGAATCGCCTTTGTCGAATATCGAATGGAGGACCCTAAAGTACCGATCAAATTATTACACAAAATGTCCCAGTTGCAGGTACTCAAAGAAGCCACTCCGCACCCTCTAGAGTGGGTCGAAACAATTTCTGTTCTTCCACGACAACATATCATCATCTTTAAAAAAACCTCACCTCAATAGACTACCGGAATAAATTCCAACGAACCAAGGAATCCATAATCATTCGATCCAATAATTATTTAAGATTATCGTTTTTAATGAATTTCCCTTATTCATTGGGATTGTCACAAATTTATCACAGAAAAAAATTTCGTTGTAAAATCCCCTTTTTTGTGCATTATTTATCCTGCGGTTGGTTGTATGTACAGCTGACTAAAAGAAATAAACAGAAATGGCACACTTCGTAAAACTAACTCAGGCATCGCTAAACGGTTATGCCGAAGAAGATTCAAAGGTGCTTTTCAATCTGGACACGGTCATCTCGGTCGAACCGGTGGGTGATAAATCCGTAATCCAGACCCGATGGGGTCGGGTAACGGTGCGTGAAGATCTGAATAGCATTCTGGATCTAGCGAATGCCGATCAGGCAGGCGTATCAGCGCCGCAAATTGATTCGTATAATCGAATCAACGAGGAGACACTATCCTTGTAATCACGGGCTAAAGCCCGATTTGGAAAACTAAATAGAACTGACTCGCAGCCGGTTGCTCCATAAGGACGCCGGCTGCGTTTGTATTTAGAATTCTATTTTCTAAGAAAAAATCCTCTTTGCTTGTCACTAATGGGCATATTAAGACGCTCCATAACCTGCATCATATCTTCCCAAACCTGACGTTTTACAGCCCAAGATTGATTGCGTAAAAGGTACGAAGGATGAAATGTAGGCATTACCGGAACACTACAATAAGACTGCCAATTACCACGGAGACGAGTAATGCCAGTAGGCATATGGCCAAGCAAACCCTCTATAGCCGTAGCCCCCAACCCAACTATCACTTTAGGTTGAATAATTTCAATCTGTCGTTTCAAAAACGGAAACCAACTTTCTATTTCATCCGGTCGCGGCTTGCGATTACCAAAAGACTTACCTGGAGTGTCAGGCCTATACTTTAGCACATTGGCAATATATACCTTATCACGATCAAGACCTGTTGCTTGAATAATTTTTGTCAATAGCTGACCGGCCTTTCCAACAAATGGTTCTCCCTCACGATCCTCATCCACGCCAGGCGCCTCACCAATAAACATCAAATCAGCCTCAATAGCCCCCACCCCAAAAACCAAATTTGCTCCAGAAGCCAATATTTCAGGGCTTTTTTCTATAGACAATATCTCTTCACGCAATTGATCCATTGCTGAGCTCTTATCAACTGAAGAAAGTCTTGGTGAATCATAAACACTGGGCCCATCTGCTCGACTTGATTGAATTACTGTCTGCGATTGAACCTGTTTATTACCTTTTATAATACTACCTTCTCGCGAGGCAGATTCGACTAGAGTCTTGACCAATTCTGGGGAAACATCCACATAACGAACCCCTTTCTGTTTAAGTAATTCAAGATAAACAACAGTAGCCTCAAGGAGTTGACTATAAGCACCGGACATTCAAAGAAAAAATAAGACAACCCGACACATAATAACAGATCAAGTTATTCACCTGCCCGAAACCCTAATAAAATATAATCAGAAGCAGAAAATGTGCCCGTTCTAATTATTGCCCTCTCGGCGAGCCTTCATGTTAGCAACTGCCTCCACCCAACGATCATAGAATCCAGCAATACCAGCAGACTCCGCATCTCCTTCATGAAAAAGAAAGCCATAAAGGAATGAAATTTTTTCACCCTTCTTAATAATCATGTCACCCACACCTTTTTTCTTACCCTCAAAGTTATGTATACCGAACGGATTAGCAGCTATTAAGCCATAATCCCTAGCGTGCCACCAAGTAGGATGACGAGGGTTATCAGGATGATCAAAAATTGCTACACCAACTGTATGATCGTCAATCTTACCCCAGTAGTCCACCCACTTAGCTCGTTTACCCCATAGTTGCTTATCTTTATGTCCAGCACTATTTAACGCTTTTCCGTTCGCAGTAGTCACTCCCTTGCCATTGCTTAGCCTAAGGTTAGGATGCGTACGAATCCCCATTGAACCCTCTTTTGTATCACCAAATTTCACATCCCCCTCTGATGCATAAACAGTCACACCATAGGATATCATAATCCCTTTGCCTGTCTTAAAAAACCTAATTGCAGTTCGGTCGGTACATATCGTCTTTCCGTCGGGTCCATTCCAATTATTTTTTGTCACAATTGAAGCAAAACGGCCACCCTTAGCTTGAACCACTTCAGTCGGAATAATCTTACCAGTTTTTTCTCCGTTGTGCCAAAAACTGATTCCATTTACCTCGCCATGAGTAAACCAAAGTGAAGCATGATGAACGTGATCAGTCGCCTCACCTTTTACTTTCTTAAAAGGATAATTTCGAGTCATGCTCACACCATGCGGACCTATAATCGGATAAAGCACAGGCTTGTTGTATCCCTTGCTAATATACTCAGTAAACAGTTTCCCATCGATCTCAATACGATATTTGTCACCGTCCTTCTTAACCTCAAATGCATCTTCCTGTGCATTCAACTCTAACTGACTAAATGCCATCAGCCCTGCAAAAACCGACAATAAGAAACGTGATTTCATCACAAGGGAAGTTAGATTTGCCAATGCTCTGGGTCAACGGAAAACACCCACTTGATAAAAAGCACACAAACCACGCTTGGCAGATGACTGTTGTTTTCGTTAAATCGCCGTGTGGAAAGATTTATTCGATTCATAGGTATTTTCAATGCAGCCATATGGGTAGGCGGATCCGTTTTCTTTTCATTCTTGGCTGGCTCGGTTTTTTTTAGCCCTGAAGTTAAACAGTTTACACCACCGCCATACAACGGATTAGTAGCTCAGGCAATGTTGGAACGTTTTTTCTTACTTCATTATATTTGCGGGAGTGCTGCCATAGGTCACCTCTTAGTTGAATGGTTTTTTAAGCAAGGCCCCTTTCCTAAACGACCAATCATTTACACAGCCACCCTGATCTTGCTGGCATTAATCGGTGGGAAATGGATTAGCCCTGATCTTAAGATTTGGCATCAGCAAAGGTACCAGTTCCAAATCAAAACCGAAGGCAATCCACCAATGATCGAAAATAAACCTTACTCAAAGGAAATAAGGCAAAATGCAAAACTGAAATTCAGCATATGGCATGGCATCTCCCAAACCGTTAACCTAATTATGCTGATTATGTTAACATGGTATTTTTGGAAATTAGTTCATCCTTCCAACTCCAGCCACTTACAAACTTATTCTCAAAAGAAACGTAATCTTTTTTCCGAATAATTTACAATCTGCTCCAAACCTTTACTGGACAGAAACCGCTTGTTTGATTCCAAATTTATCAATGCGATTTCTAAGTGTTGCACGGGTAATCCCAAGAAGCTTGGATGCCTGCACCTGATTCCCGTTGGTTTCCCTTAAAGCATGCGCAACCAACTCCCGCTCAACTGCAGGTAAAACAGCCAAATCAGGCTGCGATTTAGCCCATTGAAACAAAGTTGCAGCAAGAACACTAATATCATTTGAAGCTGTCGGCGTAATCGAAGCTGACGGCTGACTAGATATTTTGTTTCCGGCTGAATTTGTTGTCTGACCGACAGATTGAACATTATTCGGCAAATCATCCAAACGAATAGCATCGCCTTTAGCCATAACGATAGTTCTTCGCATTACATTTTCTAATTCACGAACATTGCCCGGCCATGAATAATTTAAAAGAGCGGTTTGCGCAGTCTCAAGAATAGACTTAACTTTACTGCCTTCTGATTCGGCAATGATCTTTAGAAAATAATCTATCAAAAGTGGAATATCCTCTCGGCGATCGCGTAAAGAAGGAAGGTTAACCCTCACAACATTGAGCCTATAAAAAAGATCCTCTCGAAACTCATTACTGGCAACTGCTTCCTCTAGATTAATATTAGTTGCAGCTATGATACGCACATCAACATTAATCGACTTATTACCCCCTACTCGCTCAATTGTACCATTTTGCAATACTCTTAAAATCTTAGCCTGAGTTGCAAGGGTCATATCACCAATTTCATCAAGAAAAAGAGTACCTTGGTCACATTGCTCAAACTTTCCTATACGCTGCGATGTCGCCCCTGTAAAAGCTCCCTTTTCATGTCCAAATAACTCACTTTCAAGCAGGTTCTCTGGGATAGCGGCACAGTTAATAGGTAGATACGGCTGGCTATTTCGCTGGCTATTTTGGTAGATCGCTCGAGCCACAAGCTCCTTACCCGTCCCACTTTCTCCAGTAATTAAAGCCGTAGCATCAGAACCTGCCAGTTGCCCTATCATCTTAAAGACCTCCTGCATTGGCTGGCTACGACCAACAATACCTAGATCGTAATCCTCTGATTCCAAAAGAGGCTCACAAGCAACGACCTTTTTCATATCCCGCGATGCCTTAAGCGCGTTAGCAACGATCTCCTTTAGCTGCGGAACATCGAAAGGCTTTAGCAAATAATCGTAGTCACCAAGTTTCATCGCTTCTATTGCAGTTTGCGTAGTACCAAATGCGGTCATCATAATCACCGGCAACTTGGCATCGCCCTCACGAATACGACGAAGCGTTTCAAGTCCACTAATACCTCCCATACGAACGTCCATAAGAACCAAATCAGGCTTAAAGGTCTTTATTACCTCAATACCTTCCTCTCCACTACCGGCTGTCTCCAACTCTAAATCTGGAGTACTGAAAATACGCTTGAATGAGTAGCGCACATCATCCTCGTCATCAATTAGAAGTAATTTATCCATTTTATGCCAGTCTTTAAAAGGCATCCACATTATACTTAGCTCATAACGATTCCACAACCCACCAGAAAAGATTGCACTTGAACAACCACAAACCTTAGGCTGAAAATCACAGGCAATCAAAAAATCAACAGTATGAATCAGCTCAATCGTCGAACATTCTTAACAGCCACTGGCACCTCAATTGCCGTCTCTCCCCTATCAGTCAGAGCCCTTGGAAAAAAAGACAAGCAAGAGATCATAGATCTGCATCAGCATACAAATTACAGTGGGCGAAATGATATGCGATTACTCCGCCATCAACAGGCTTTAGGTGTAAAATGGACCGTATTACTCCCCGCAGGTCGCAAGTATGGCTTGGGAGCCATCTGCGGAGGCAACAAGTCCGTACGAAATATCGTCATTAAAAACCCACGAAACTATGTGCACTTTGCCAACGAAATCTCCGATCATCCGGAATGCATCCAGACTATAGAAACTTACCTAAAAAAAGGAGCACTTGGAATTGGGGAACAAAAATTTCGAGTCGACTGCGACTCAAAGCACATTGAACGTATCGCTGAATTGGCTCAGGAATATGATGTGCCTGTATTAATGCATTTCGAGCATGAGAATTACAATACAGGCATTGAACGGTTTCATAAGATCCTTGAGAAGTTTCCGAAAGTAAACTTTATTGGACATGCTCAAACCTGGTGGGGTAACATTGACAAAAATCATCAGCAAAAAGTCATGTATCCAAAAGGAAAAGTAACACCATCAGGAATTAGTGATCGCTTACTACGCGACTATCCAAACATGTATGGAGATTTATCAGCAAACTCAGGACAAAATGCACTAATTCGTGATGAGGAGCATGCCATCGAGTTTATTAAACGAAATCAAGATAAATTGATATACGGCAGTGACTGCAATGACATTATAGGCCGAGGCCCCAGCTGTATTGGGGCTCGAACAATTGAAATTATTCGCCGGCTGATCTCCGACAGAAGTATTCAGGACAAAATATTCAGCAAGAACGCCCGTCGAATCATTCGCTTCCCAAAATAAAACGCATTAGCAGCTAGTTGGAACTTCCTGTAAAACTTTAATGCAGTGAGGGATAGCTCCTTCAACAAAACTAAGACATTCAACTGCTCCTTTTGGTTTGCCAGGCAAACAAACGACAAGAGTTGATTCTATCACAGCCGCCATGTTCCTCGAGAGAATTGCGTTCGGTGTGATTTTCATCGACTCAATTCGCATCACTTCACCAAAACCGGGCAACTCCCTTACAGCCATTTCACGGACAGCTTCCGGGGTAACATCACGTTCAGCCACACCCGTACCACCTGTAGTAAGAATCATGTGACAACCCTTATTAACTAACTCGCGCAAAGCACGTTGAATATCACGAATCTCATCCGGCACCACAGATTCTGCAATAACGGTCCACCCATAGTTGGTAGCAGCATTCTTTAGTGCCGGACCACCGGCATCATCATAAATTCCCTTTGTGGCACGATCCGAAACTGAAATTATTCCAACCTGTATTTCCATAATTAACAATCAGTATATCAATTGAAATTCCGGTAACATAACTAAGGCCCAAATGATATCCTCAACTGACTCAACAGAATTCTTTTCTCCACTTAATTCTTTGAGCATCAAGGCTTCTGAAGCTTTCGGAACTCGACCCAGAGCAAGTCGAAATATTTGTATAGGCAATTGCTTCCGACCTTCTTCCCCACTAGTTAAGATAGCCGACCCTTCTTTAATCATATCCGACAGCACCTCACCATTAGTCAATGCTAAGGCTTGAAGCGTTGTAGCCACCGATGGTCGCATGGTGCTAACTTGTTCACGATTTGGCCGGCCAAGAGCAGTAGTTAATGCTGTCTTATTTTGAAGTGACTCACGGAATCTTCCCCCAAAAGCAAGACCAGAACCACTGACCTTTAACTTATTCGATAACTCCCAAGGCTTCATATTGACACCACCGAGTTCGTAGGCATTTTTCCATTTAGAGTCATCAAACTTGTGCTGGCTCCAATTCTCAGGACTCTTGGCACTTACTTTCCAAGACCTGTCTGAAACAATCTCTCTTGTGCTGCCATCTTCAAATTGAAATCTAACACCCAACCAAAAACCAGCCGGACTCTTACCTTCACCATCATTTGTCGCTAAAACAGTAATCAAATTTTCCCCTGCCTTAAACCGATCAGATAAATTACGAAATTTTGGCTCCTGCCAATTGTTACCTGCAATTCCATTACGTTGATTCACCATCAATACGAAAGAATTATCGGCAGTAACAATCACATCAGCGGTTTTTGGCTTACTTGACAGCTGAAATGTTTTACGAAAATAGGAAGTCCCCGGATCAACACTCTTAGCTGCCTTACTTGAACTCCATATCCATTTAGCTTCTGGTATATTGGTTTGCTTTTTCTTATTTAAATTCGCCCCATCAAATTTAATTTTTTTTGCAGGAGAGCTTTTCCACTTGCCAGTAAGAGTAGAAACCGCATCAACAAACTGTTCAGCGGACATTCTGCGCACCAGAGGCCCTCGGAAGATAAAATCCTTTTCTTCTTGCTCAGAACCATTCACAGACGGCAGTTGGTAGGCACGAGAAGTCAATATCTGCTCCATGGTAAACTTAAGGTCGTAATTATTTTCAACTAAATCGCTTGCAAGCAAATCTAGTAGATCACTGCTCCAGGACTGATTTTCCATTTCATCAACTGGCTCAACCAATCCTCTACCAAGAAAACGAGCCCAGATCCTATTTACAATCGTACGACTAAGCCGACCATTTTTTGGGCTAATAACTGCATCAGCCAATTGTTTAATTCGAGTAGCCTTATCAGCCTTAGGATCAATCTTACCCAATTCAGGGTGAATAAATCTAACATCAGAAATCTTACCAGTTGGCTTGTCACACTCAATCATCTCCAATGGCTTATCAGCATAAACACTTGCCAATGCGTATGCATCAGCCAGAGACCAGTCATTGATAAAACTATCATGACAAGATGCACATTTTAGGTTCACACCCATAAAAACCTGAGAAATATGCTGAGCTGCCTGCATATGTGGTTTCTGACTCGCATTCACAACACCTCTCCAGACAATCCCCTTGGTAAACCCCTGTGAATGTTCTGTTGGATTAATCAACTCATAAACAAACCTGTCGTATGGCTTGTTGTTATACAACGATCCGTAAAGCCATCCGGTAATTTGCTTGCGCCCACCATCAATATATCCGGTTCCGGCATAGTCATTACGAAGAATATCATTCCAAAATGCTAACCAATGCTCAGCATATGATTTTCGGTCTCCTAGAAGCCTTCTAACCAATAGGCGTCGTTTATCCTTGGTCTTACTCTTGATAAAAGCATCCAATTCATCAACAGGCGGAAGTAGTCCGATAGTGTCGAGATAAACGCGTCTGGCAAAAATCCTGTCCGAAACTAATTCATTATTATTAACATTATGTTCATCAAAATAAGATTTCAGGACACGATCAATCGAATTAACACCTTTAGGCCCTGAAATATTCGGACGGCGAGGCTTTAGATTTAACACAGGCGCCTTGGCAAAAGTTGTATTCTTCTCCCAATCAAGCCCTTGATCGATCCATGCACGAATTAACCCAACCTGCTCCGCAGTAAATTTCGAACCTTTTTGCGGCATGATATTATCAGGGTCGAGGCCTGAAATTAACTCGACCAAATAACTGTCAGCACTTTTTCCAATAATGACAGATAAACCAGAATCACCACCGGATAACAACCTTTCACGAGTCTCAAGGCTAAAACCACCCTTCGCCTTACCTTTGCCATGACATTTGGTACAACTCTTCTCAAGCAGCGGATAAATCTCTCTTGAAAAACTTACTTTACGCTTCAAGGAAGGTGGCAATTGGGCCTTTTGCTCGACAGTCAAATCGGCTTGGGCTGCTTCCGGTAAAGCCAAAAGAAAACCAACGCATGCAAAAATTAATCGACGAACGACATTCACGGTGAACTGAACATAAAAGTGTTAGCCGTAGTGTGAAAGAAAAATGAGCAAAAACGATTAAAAGACTTACTTTATAATCTCATATAATTGGAACAAATTTTGTTCACCAAGTGTATCAGTGACATTATTGAAACCGGGATTTGAATCCAAATAAATGGCCCATTGCGTTTCATTTATCGCTATTGTGTAAATGGCTCCAGATTGCCGATAAGCCTCAGCCCTAGCCTTGTTTTTGGCCAGCACATTGAGCCCACTAGACGGGGGGAAACTCCATACATCACCATGCCAAGGCTGTTCAAGATGCCAAGCAACATATAATCCTAATCGATGACCTTCATCTGAAAAAAATGTTGATCCAACAATTGGTGATTTATGACCAGCCTTTTCCATGCGCAAAGCTAAATCCATAGCTAATTTTCCAGCAATATCTTCAGAACGACGCTCCAGAAAAATCGGTAATATAAATAATGCTGCTAATGCAAATTTTATTCGAATACTATTTTTATAATGACTAATTAATAAACCAAACGAAAGAATTAACAATAGTGGTAGAAACAAATAAAAATAGCGTTGATCAGATGACAAAACATAAACCGGGAGATAGATAGCACTAAGACAAGCCACTGGTATAATCAACCATCTCCATCGCTGATTGAACCAATTCTGAATAAATGGCTTTCTAGAAAATAAAGCTAATCCAAAAACTAGTGTCCCCACTCCAAACCCACTCAGAAATAAACCCACTCCATCAAAAGCTGCCAAGAACTTAAAAATTGTCTTAACATTTTTACCGATAAGAAAAAATTGATGGTTTAATTTTTCAACACTTTCAAATGGAGACCAATAATCATATGCCATTTTACTAGGCTCCTCCCAAGCAGTCAGCCTTCCCGATTTCGGTTGATATACAGTATTTCCAAAAGGATGTGGAGCAGGCTGATCATTTCCTGGTCCAACAATCGCATGAGCAATTGGCCCAGAAGTTGAAAAAGTTACATGACCATACTTTATAGAAAGAATGACAATCAATGGCAACGAGACAACAGCAAAAAAAACAATCGACACAACCAACTGACGCCAAGCCATATATCGTTTTTTAGCTCGACCGAAACGCCAAAACAAAGCCAAAGAAAGACTAGTAATTAACCCAAGTGGCAAGGCCACAGCTTTAGCTAAATATGCAAAACCCCATAACAAACCTGAAAAAACAGTTCGACCACGACTATCCAACCATTCTGGCGAAATACCATAGCCAATTGCATAAATAGCCAGCCCAGAAACCAGTAGATCTGGAGTCATTTGCTCCGTCATCCATGAAGGCAAAGTCAGTGCAAGCACCAGAGCCATGATTAATTCATCCAGTAACCCAAGACCAACGGAACGAACCAAAAACTGACTCCCATGGAAAAACACTGCAGCTGAAATTAACATTACTAATTTACCTGAAATTAGAGGGTCAACACCAATCCACAAAAATGGAACCATTAACAAGCTTAGCAATGGCCCCCAATAACCGTTAACTGCTAAATCAAAATTTCCAACAGACCAATATTCAGCAACTCTCATGTAAGCAATGGCATCGGTATTCAAACGAAATAAATTGTTCAGCATTGATACTACCATCAATACATATGCAACCAACCACACTGCTCGAAGCCAGAAACGCAATTTAGAATCGCTCATATATATATTTTGCTCTTTATTACTCAAATCGAACTATGCGTTTATTAAAAACATACAAATTATTTAAACCTAATTGAAATTTTTTGTGAGAAAGCAAACTAAATCCAGATGATTCAAACAATGATCTAACTCCAGAAGGATCAAAATCATGGTGCTCCTCAACAGCTATTCCATCAATCAATCGAAAAAATCTTAATACAGCCAATATCACATCCACCTTGGGAGAAGGCACAGTCAAAACTACAACGCCATTGGCAGAAAGCCGTTCATAGCAGGCCTTAATAAAAGCATGCTTTTGATCAGGAGGAATATGTTCTAGCACTGCCAAAACTGAGATAGCATCAAAAGATTTTTTATGAGTTAATGCATCAGGAAATACTCCAAAAACAAACTCAAATCCATCCAGTGCAACAGCTTGACTTAAACGACTATCAATACCGATCCCTGTAATTCCACGTTTAGACAAAAGCTGACATAATTTCCCATCTCCGCAGCCAACATCCAACACCGACTTAGCCTTAGATATATGTGGAAGCGCTTTACTAATACGCCAATCACGAATAACACGATCTAACCATTTCACCCTCGCCCTCCTCTACGCTTGAGCCCCAACACACTAAGAAAGAAGCTACCCAGTACAATTTGAAATCCTAGAGCAATGGCAAGTATCGATGGAATGACCTGACGTAAAACTTTTGATGGATTTAATTCACCAAAACCAACGCCACTCCAATTCAACGTCACAGAAATGGACTCCCAAAATCCTAAAATTATTAATATGCCACCCACTATCAAACCTGTCTCAAGTTTTATATATCGATATAGACTTTCTAGAAATCTACTTTCCGAGCCTAGCCCCTGTGTATTAGCAAATGTCCTAGTAAACAATCCGAATAGGATTGATTGAAATCCAAGAAGAACGGCAAGTGCAGAATAGGCTAGCGTATTTATATCGAGCGTCGCCTGTCCTAATTTCCTAGCTTCAGGTAAAAGCCAACCTCCCAAGATCAAACCAACTAACATCAACAAAATACCCGGGTAAAAAAACAACCAATTTGGACTGAACAACAACATAAACCTCAAATGACGCCAACCATCACGCCAACTTCGCAAATGCGGAGGGCGACTACGACCATCCTTCGAAAGAGTAGTTGGCACCTCGCTAATTTTCATACCAAGCATTGTCGCCTTCACCACCATTTCACTGGCAAATTCCATACCAGTAGTTTGCAATTTCATACGATAAAATGCTTCGCGACTTAGCCCACGAAGCCCACAATGAAAATCTCCTATCGAACACCGAAAAAATAAACGGCCCAGACCACTCAACACGGGATTTCCAAAATAACGGTGTAACGGAGGCATTGCTCCGGGAGCAATACCTCCACGAAAACGATTTCCCATAACAAGATCACTACCATCTCTAAGTTTATCAATAAAAACCATCAATGAAGAAAAATCATAACTATCATCAGCATCCCCCATTATGATATATTTCCCTCGAGCCGCACTAATCCCCTCAATTAAGGCATTCCCATAACCCTTTGACTTAGCTAAGACAACTCTCGCACCAGCAGATTCAGCAATCTGTTTTGAACTGTCTATACTCCCGTTATCTGCAACCACCACCTCTCCAGTAACCTTGTTCTCACGAAGACAAGACAATGCCTTACTGATACATAGTTTCAGTGTCTCTGCCTCATTAAGGCATGGCATTACAACAGATATTTCAATAGATTCGGATAGTCCTTGTTGAGACATTGTTTCATTAAGCAGAATTCAAGTAATTAATCGGTGGGAGAAACATGCCTTAAACCATCATAAGCGACAACCTGCAATGCTTGTTAAACAACATAACACCTGATTGACATCAACTTAGTTTTCCAGCAAGAATTACCGCAAGTGCAAAAGGAAGTTAGAGAAGAAGCGAAACGTAAGTTCATCGAGTTCCTCGAAAAAAAAGATTTTCGTATCACTAACCAACGACGAGTCATCATTGATACTGTCTTCTCGACTGATAAACACTTTACAGCGGAACAACTTCTAGAATGGGCTCGAGAAAAGGACAGTTCTGTATCTAGGGCAACTGTGTATCGCACTCTACCTCTCTTAACAGAAAGTAATCTGGTACACGAAATGGATTTTGGTAAGCCTTATAAGTTTTACGATCCAAACTACTCTGACAGCCCCAATCACAACCATCTTATTTGCGAAGACTGCGAGAAGATCGTTGAATTCGATAGTGAAAAAATTGAAAAAATTGAGAATGAAATTGGGAACAAACTTGGATTTACAGTAAAATCCCAGAACCTTCAGCTCACTGCCTCCTGCGATACTTTAAAACGTGAAGGCGCTTGCGACAAAAAATCATGCTCTTGAATCAGTACGACTTCAGTCGTAGTTGATGGTCTACCCTCTCCCTTTGATTGTACTCTAAGGGCGGCAATTCGTCTAATGTTGGGGATTCTGTTTCAGCCAAAATTTCCCCCGATAGTTCCTGTAATTCTCTCCATCTAGGCCACTCCAATTCCGGCGCATACTTGATCTGTCGCAATAGACTTCGCCATTCAATAATTGCCCGATCTATATCACCTGATCCCAGAAACTCTGTCACCCAACTTCCTTTATCTGATGGATCCAAATGCATCGCATTAACAACTCGTTCCGCTCCTGCCCCGTAACGTGGAGGGATCCCAGATTCTAAATATCCAGATACCGTTGTGTCTCCATAACATTCGCGACAAGCCAATGGTATGCGCCCCTTCCAGCGGTCTTCCTCGTTTGAAAATCGAAAACCAGCGTCAAGATTAGCTAGCTCATAAACCAATTCATTAACTGGCAAAGATAAATCTTCCAAAGCAGCAGCAATACCCAAACCATAATTTTGAGAAAAGAAACTCACAATTCGACCTCGAAGAGTTGGCTTGCCTAAGTCATCTACCAATTTTAGACGCTTCCACAAAAGGGCAACACCAGTAGATGGCTTCAACTCTCTACATTGATGATAAATGTCACAATTAGAGCAAGTTTTGTTAACTACCTGACGCTGGTTTGGACGAAGTAATGCAACTCCATGCAAATCCATATGCGCCATTACAGGCTGAAAATCCAATTGAACCTGTACCAATAAACGGTGTTCGTCGCGATAAAATCGGACTACAGGGGTCTTTAAATCTGACAATTTACTCTCAAGTAATGGTTGTATCTTTTTTCGCCATAGCTTCACCGGCACAACACGTTTATTCCAACCCGTCATACGCCTAACCCACTTTGACAAATCTAGTAGTTGGTTATTTAATTCATCTGCAACCTTTTGCTCTCGTCCAAATGCATGACCATCATCTAATAAAACCAGTTTCCCAGCACCAGATTTTGGCAACACATCTGGATTCATCAGTGCCGGCCTTAATACTGGCGATTGACCTAATAAGGGATTACCAGAAACATTCTCTGGCACGAATACATCTTTTAGCAGCTGTTGTGTAGCACTCGGCCAAGACTGCCATTCACCACGACTATTGAGCATCTGACGAGTAAGCTTCCGCGACTTTCTTGCTCTCTCTGAGTCAGTTCCTAAACCACAAGGAGTTTCCGAATGTTTCATAGAAAACTCCATCCCAAGTAAAATCGGTTGTGTAGTAAATAACCGTTCCTGAACCCGAACAGCCTCCATATATGGATTTAGATCCTGCTCTGAAGCACTATGCATAAGCCCTAGAAGCGATGCCCAGTCAACCATTCCGTTACGAGATAAAAAACAAGGATAACCATCTCGAATTCGAATCTCATTTCGAGAAACCAATGCATAGCCAACCTCATCAATACCACGTCGCCCAGCTCGCCCAAACATCTGATGAATCTCATCCGCCTTTAAGGGAACTTCGAGATGATCCCTTCGATAGGAATCTGCCGCTAAAGCAACACTTCTTAAGGAAAAATTAATCCCAGCCGCCAAGCCCATCGTAGCCACAACAACTCTTAATTGCCCAGCCTTAGCCAGAGGCTCAATCACTCCTGCCCTGGCACCATAACTTAGTCCGCTATGATGAAAAGCAACACGAGATTGAATCATTTTTGCCAATTGCTCCCCAACTAAATCTCTTTGCGCAACCGTAAGTTGAAGTGGATTCGGATTAGGAAGATTCTTGGCAATGTCTATTGCTAATTTTTCTGCAGCACGCCGTCGAGGCGCAAATATTAATATCGGACCAAGCCCCTCTGCCAATGACTTAGCAATAAACCTAGGCCAATAACCCCGGATCTCAGATGGAACATTATAATTAAGTATTCCAGCATAAACTTCCTCAAGTGGCACCGGACGTTCATCATGCCAAACCCATTCTGCTTTTCTACCCAAGCGCTTCAGCCAAGAAACCACATGCTTAGGGTTTGCGACACTACCACTTAACATCAATAATTGCGTCTGAGGTGGTGCCATGGCGATAGCCAATTCGTAATTTAACCCTCGATCAGAATCTCCCAGCATCTGATATTCATCAATCACCAATATTTTTGGGCCATCCCCATTAATCAATCTATTCTTTTGTGTTTCAAGAGTTGCTACTATCACTGGGGCATCGAGATTCTCAGAAAGATCACCAGTAGCAATCCCGACATTCCACCCCTTAGAACGCCACTCAGAAAGTTTATCGTTAGCTAATGCACGAGTAGGAACAGTATAGATGGCTTGACCAGAATTCTTACCCTGTTTCGACCACAGTTCGAAGATGAATGTCTTTCCTGCACCTGTTGATGCATGCACCACAACATCCTTACCGCTACGAAGGTGTTGCACAGCTTCCTGCTGCCAAAGATCAGGAACAATCAACCCATCGAGAGCAGAAAAATAATCCTTAGAATCTTCGAATAACGGCACAGGGAGAACCTACTAAAAACAAACAAATCCTCCAAACCAACGATTGCATAATAATTTTGAATCTATGATTTCAGAATAACGAAAATACTCTAATTATTCAAAGGCTGAGTGCTACGCAGATAAGCTAATAAATCTCGGACTTGATCATCCGTATATAAAGATAAAAGCCCGCTTGGCATGAGCGAAACACCTTGAGCACGCATCTCTTTGATTTTTTTGCGCTCCATCGTGATATCTTGTCCATCCAAACCCCGCAAAACAACTGCTTGATTGTCTTGCTCCACAAGAAAACCAACTACAGTTCGACCGTCCAAAGTGTTTAATAAGAAATTCTCATAGCCTTCTCTAATTTGTGCACTAGGATTAACAATACTTAATAACATTGTATCAACATCATCACGCTGATAAGTGCTGAGATCAGGCCCTATATATCCACCTGACTCAAACAGCCTATGGCATGAGCCACAACTCGTAGTAAAAAGTTTTTTACCGGCATAAGGATTTCCTGGCTTATTCTTAACCAAGTTAGATAGCCTCTTGATCTCTTCCTCTAACTTGTTCGCATCAGTTTCTGAATTAGCAAAATATTTATCTACTAATCCAGTTACCTCGGCATCATTGTGAGATCGTAGCAGACTGACCACTTCTGGGGAAATTAGCAAAGGCGAAATCTTCCCCCCCTCAACTGCACGAACCAAGGCTTTAGCAAACTTTATTCTACCAGCCAATAATGTCCCCGCTACTTGACGAACATCAATAGGCAAGCTCCCGTATAAGTTGAGAATCTCAAATGCAATCTCCACTTCACCATATGGTTTAAGAGCCCCTAGAGCTGCCCGTTTCAAATCACTGCCTGGCTCTGTTTTCAAAACATTTAAAAGCACTGGAACAGCCATTGGGTTTGGGGCTTCACCGAGAATCTCTGTATACTGCAAGCGAATTAATTTCTCAGCTTTCACATCTGCTATTACTAACAAAGCATCACTAACAGCTTTAGTCTCACCTCTCCGCAACCCCAACGCAACTGAACCACCACCATGGCGAGTCATTGCAGCCATTAATCTTTCCGGCAATGCAGCCATTGAGCGCCCCTTATAAGCTTCCTCAAAACCACCCAATAAAATCTTTGCAGAATTAGAATCTGGAGCTAGTTCAAATAATCGCGCACTGTCCAATAAATCCTTCCTAGAACCAGACTTCGCATATCTACGAACCAATCGATTTAGTATATGCTGACGAACCAGTGACTTTTCCCAAAGAGCCTCATCTTCAAATAAACTAAGAACTGCATCAGAATGCGCGTCTACTTTGGACTCAAGAGCCCACCAAATCATTAGAGGCTGATATATATCTTCTGAATCTGAATCATGTAGCATCAATGCACGAATTATTGGAAGTGCTTGTCCAAAAGATAATCGCTTAGCAGTCGCTGCAAGCTGCCCTCGGACTTCAACATTTGTTTCACCAGAAGCCAATAGACTTAACAATTTAGCCGTTTCCTCTGGCATAACTTTTTCATCCCCAAGCAATCTAACCGTCCAAAGCCTCACATAAGGGTTAGAATGCCTTAATGTTTTGACGGCATATTGCGGATTAAATCCTCCACACAAATTTATTGCCCAAAGAGCCTCGAGCGCAGTCTGACCTTTCTCCTTTGATAGAATTTCATCCAATAATGGTAAAGCTGCTGTGTCTTTGCGATCCCCTAACAGCCTTAGAGCAGTTTGCCGATACCACTTGTCATCACTTTTTAGCAAATCGATCAACTTGGACGTCGAGTAATTAGCTAAATCGAACGATTTCAAATTCGATGCCCCTTTGGCTCGCAATCTATATACACGACCATTTTCCGGATCAATCCGACCTTCATGATTACGGTAATGGTTCACTTGATCATCATACCAATCGCATAAATAAACCCCACCATCGGGCCCGGCTTTTATGTCGACCGGCCGAAACCATCGATCACTGGTTTTTATAGGATGCCCGGTATCTAATGTTTTGAACGATGAACCGACCGCAGTACGATCACTCATAACCACACGCCCTTGAAGAGGCTCTACTCCCATAATTTTCTCAAAATATCTACCCGGCAATCCTACACCTTCATAGACAATAAAATTATGAGTGAAGCGCGGAACTTTATTGTGCGGCATGGCATTAAAGTATCCAAAAGCATACGGATTACTAAGTGGCCCATGCTTGCTAAAACCTTTTCTCAAATACCCCCCTTGAACATAATGAAAGCCCCTTGTGTCTCCTCCATTATGACCAGAAAAAATTCTTCCCTGCGCATCAATCTCTAGTCCAAAGGCATTTCCACCACCTTCTGCAAAAACTTCGTATCGACGAGTCTCAGGATGATATCGCCATATGTTTTGGCCCATGGAGTAAATTTCTTTCTCATCAAACCCAGGACGACGCACCTTTGCTGTAACAGTACTTCCCTGCGCAGCATATAACCAACCATCCGGACCCCATCGTAAGCTATTTACCACCGAATGCGTATCTTCCAAACCAAATCCTGCCAAATGCACAACAGGATCCCCATCTGGAATGTCATCACGATTTCTATCTGGATAAAATAAAAGATAAGGTGGATTTAGCACCCATACACCACCACGACCATGAGCCAATGAAGTGGCAATATTTAATCCATCAACAAAAGTTTTGTGATTATCATACAGCCCATCACCATCGGTATCCTCGTGAATCGTGATTTTATCCCGTCCTCGAATATGATTAGGCGGAGGAGGCGGGACTTTATCATAAACAGCTCGCCAATAATTATCACGACTAGTCATCTTCAAACCTGCAGGATGTGGATATTGAAGGTATTGCACAACCCACATACGACCACGTTCATCAAAATTCAAAAATACAGGCTGCTTTACAATAGGCTCAACAAGAAGCTGATCAATTTTCAAATCATCAAAAACCTCAAATTTCTTTAGCGAGTTATCAGGCAAAAGGGGTTCTGCAGACACTTTGCAAAACAAAATAAAACACGCAAAAAACAAAGATAGACTTTTCATTAAAGGCGGTAAAAATGATAATAACTAACTAATTAAAATGGGTAAAGCCAGACAAGCCTAAATAACAAGTACATCCATTAATAAACCTGTAACGGTTTTTAGCCTCTTCACAAAGAATGTTCAAAAATGATATTAATCCATCCGAACCCAATAAAACCGATGGGTTGAAAGGCATTTAAATTTGTGGCTTTATTTCCCAACCAACCGTTTTATTAAATTTTTCGACATGAAACTTAACAAAATACAATCAGCACTGGTCACGATTATATCCGTATTGACAGCAATAACATCTCCCAGTGCCGCCGAACAAAGACATGGAGAAGCAGCAGCAAAAAAACAGGCTGAGTTACTTGTGCCACATCCCGAACTTGAGGCTACACTATTTGCATCCGAACCAATGTTAGTAAATCCAGCTAATATGGATATTGACGCAGAAGGCCGCGTTTGGGTAACAGAAGGCGTTAACTATCGGCTATTTAAACCTTGGGGTAAGATTCAACCTAAAGGTGATCGAATACGCATTCTCGAAGACACCAATGGTGACGGTAGAGCTGATGTTGCAAAAACATTTTATCAGGGAAACGATGTTAACGCTGCACTTGGCATATGTGTTCTAGGAACTAAGGTAATAGTCTCCTGCTCACCGAAAATTCTACTCTTCACGGATGAAAATGGAGATGACAAGGCTGATGGACCACCAAAAATTCTATTTAACGGCATAGGAGGAGTTGACCATGACCATGGCGCCCATGCCTTTGTTTTCGGACCAGATGGCAAATTATATTTCAACATTGGCAATGACGGACGACGCTTAAAAACTCCTGATGGAAAAAACTTCATCGTCGACAAAGCCGGAAATGAAATTGATGGTCGAGGAAAACCTTATCGTCAAGGACTCGTATTTCGCTGCAACCTCGATGGTAGTGATGTTGAAACTCTTGGTTTCAATTTTCGCAACAACTATGAGGTAACCGTCGACTCATTCGGAACGATATGGCAATCCGACAATGATGATGATGGCAACCGTGGTGTTCGTATCAACTATGTCATGGAATTCGGCAACTATGGTTATACTGATGAACTTACTGGACGAGGCTGGCGCACAAAACGAACGAATCAAGAAACAGACATACCATCACGTCATTGGCATCAAAACGATCCAGGAGTAATCCCAAACCTACTGCAGACCGGCCAAGGATCTCCGACAGGAATAGCCATCTACGAAGGACAATTACTACCTGGTATTTTTCAAGGTCAAATGATGCACTGCGATCCGGGGCCTCGTATTGTTCGCGCTTATCCAGTTAAACGAAGCGGAGCTGGCTATACAGGCGAAATGATTAGTATGCTAGAAAGTAAAGATCCATGGTATCGCCCTTCGGATGTCTGCACGGCACCAGACGGATCGGTATTCATTTCAGACTGGCATGACGGACATGTCGGCGGCCATCACATGACCGACCATAAACCAGGTCAAATGACTGGACGTATTTACCGACTCATACCAAAAGGCAAATCCAAAGCTTACAAGATAGCAAAGAATCGTACTGCAAGCTCAATGCTTTCCTCCCCGAATATGGCCGAACGCTACATAGCATGGCAACAGTTCCATAAACTTGGTTCAGAAGCCGAAGGAACATTACTAAACATGTGGAAAAGCAACAATCAACGTATACGCGCAAGGGCACTACACTTGCTTGCACGAATAAAAGGTGCCGAGACAAAATATATTAACATAGCACTAGCCGACTTAAATCCTGATATCAGGATAACTGGCATTCGTATAGCCCGCGAACGCGGACTAGATATGATTCCATTCATAAAGAAAATGGTTAATGATAAAGATGCAGGAGTCCGTCGAGAATGCGCAATTGCTCTTCGCCACAATAAATCACCAGAAGCCCCAGCTCTTTGGGCCAAACTTGCCCAACAACACGATAGCAAGGATCGATGGTATTTAGAATCCCTTGGCCTTGCACTTGATAAACAACAAGACAAATTCTTTGGAGCTTGGCTGGAGTCGGTTGGCAGCAACTGGGACACCCCAGCAGGACGAGATATTATATGGCGATCTCGATCAAGTAAGACATCTAATCTTCTAGTTGAAATCCTACTAGACAAGAAGACCAAAGAAGCCGAAAAACCACGGTATATTCGCGCACTGGATTTTCAGTCTGGCCCAGAAAAAGACGCAGCTCTAATTAAACTGATCGGAGCAGGAAGTTAATCCAGAACCTGATCAACATCCAACAGGGATTTAATATACGGTAAATCACCCGGTGTTGTAGCTTTAGGATTGGGTTGATTACACTCAATTAGCTGGACCGGTTGCCCTATTGCTTCGCATGCAGCTGTGTCATCTGTTATAGTAATCCCTTTATCTCGCACCTTAGTCAAGGCAGTCAAAATTATGTCGCGTCGAAAAACCTGAGGAGTCTGAACCGCCCATAAGTTTTCGCGATGCACTGTTTCAATAATTTGCGAATCACTATTAGATCGCTTAAGTGAATCAGTAACCCGCTTTGCCAAAACCGCTGCCCCCATCTCATCAGCTGCAGCAATTGCTTGAGTGACTACATCAAGCGGAGAACAAGGCCTAGCACCATCTTGAATTGCAATAATCTCTGCAGATGAATCACATTTATTCACACCATTCCAAACAGAATCCTGCCGTTCTGCTCCTCCGTCGACCAACCGCCAAGGTTTTGTAAGCTCAATACTACTTGCTAGTTCATTAAATAAACAGTGCGATTCCCGACGAGCTACAATCACAACTTCAGTTGAATCGATAAAGCGATCAAAACGAAGCCATGTATGGCCAACCAAAGGCAATCCCGCTACTTCGAAAAAAAGTTTATCACCCTTCCCCATTCGCGTACCACGACCAGCCGCAACAATAACTATAGATGCTTCTGCCATGAAAATTATCAGGCAATCAGGTCATGAGCCACATGACCATGCACATCAGTCAACCGCATATCACGGCCATCAAAGAAATAGGTCATTTTTTTGTGATCCATACCCAATAAGTGCAGCATAGTCGCATGCATATCGTGGATATCTAATTTATTCTCCACAGCCCGATAACCAAACTCATCAGTAGATCCATATGTAAAGCCTTCTTTAACAC
Organism: Verrucomicrobiota bacterium; assembly: GCA_036166355.1. Classification (GTDB taxonomy): domain Bacteria; phylum Verrucomicrobiota; class Verrucomicrobiia; order Limisphaerales; family UBA1096; genus UBA1096. The sequence goes on from JAYZHR010000011.1 coordinate 25,807, forward strand.
CTCCACCAGCCATCCAAATAGTGAAACCAAATGGATTATGATCTCGGCCATTACTACCTTGAGCAAATGGAGTTCTCCCAAACTCACCAGACCAAACCACAAGTGTGTCCTTTAGCATGCCTCTAGATTTTAGATCGCGTAACAATCCCGCAATCGGCTGATCAATTGCACGAGAATTATCACCATGATTTTTCTTTAGGCCACCATGCGCATCCCATCTGTCATTGCCGCTAATCCTTGGACAGGTCAATTCTATGAAACGAACACCCTTTTCAACCAGTCGACGTGCAATAAGACATTGCATTCCAAATGTTCTAGTTGGCTCATATTTAGAATCTAAACCATAAAGCTTCTGAGTGACATTGGTTTCGCCTTTGATATCAATCAATTCAGGCACAGCCGCCTGCATTCGGTACGCCATTTCATAATTAGCAATAGCAGATTCAATTTCATCTACCCTCCCTAACCGATCTAGAACACCTTGATCAAGCTTGTTAAGCAAACCAAGCTTTGCTTTCTGGGCACCAGGATGGCTTTCACGAGGGCGAATATCTGCCAATGGTTCCTTCCCCGTCTTGAATACCGTTGCCTGATGACTAGCGGGCAAAAAACCATTGCCAAAATTATCCCAACCACCAGATGGAATCAGGCCTCCATTAAGCACTACAAAACCAGGGAGATCAGTTGCCTCAGCACCAAGACCATAGCTCATCCATGCTCCCATACTTGGACGTCCCTGCACCCCAAATCCGGTATGAAGAAAAAAATTAGCACTATTGTGCTCGGAAAACTTTGATGTCATCGATCGAACAACACACAAATCATCTGCCATCTTTCCAACATACGGAAAAAGGTCACTTACTTCTAATCCACATTGACCATATTTCTGAAAATTCCAAGGGGACTTAAGCGTCTTACCAATATTGTCAAACTGTGTCGGATTAATTTTAGCAGAAAACGGCTTGCCATGATCTTTCTCTAGCCTTGGTTTATAATCGAAAGAATCGACCTGTGACACACCTCCATCCATATAAAGAAAAATAACATTCTTAGCCTT
>JAYZHR010000012.1:0-3495 GCA_036166355.1 Verrucomicrobiota bacterium
TAATCCATCGGTCAAGTTCACTGCATTTGAACTACCAACAATAGCTAAAATAGTGATTATTATACCTACTATACCAACCCCTTTAAAAATAATTCCTTCGCTATAAAATGGCACCATAATTGTACCGACCAAGTGACTCATCGACTGGTGATTCCATAAATAAATTCCGATAAAAAGTCCCAACCCTAGCTGAACAATCCATTTTACTTTGGACTTTATACCGGCCTTATCCTGTTTTGTAATTTTAACCCAATCGTCATAAAAGCCCAACGCAGCTAGTACAATTACTGACATCAAGGTTAGCGCAAGAAATTCATTCCAACGTGCCCAAAGAAGTACAGTTATATCAAGAGAAAGCACAATCATTACCCCTCCCATAGAAGGGGTGCCTTTTTTACTTAAAACGCGAGCATCTAGACCTCCTGCTGCTTGAGCCTTGTCCTCATATTGCTGTCCAAATTTTAGCCGATTTAATAGAGCAATGATTTTTGGCCCCAACCACCAACACAATAACAAAGCGGTTACCGAAGCACCCGCTGTTCTAAATGTTATGTACTGAAATACACGAAGGAACGAAAGCCAATCTCCCAAAGCCGCATAACCATTATCACCTAACCATTGAGGAAATTGACTAAGATAATAAAACATTTTCTTTCGTTACATTAACAAAGTTTTCCTGACTTCTTCTATTATTCTCTCAAGTTTAACTGAACGACTTCCCTTAATAAGTAAAAGATCTCCAGGATTAAGTTTTGATGCCAGTGCTTTCCCAGCTAAATTCTGATCTTTAAACACTGCCACATTTTTCATTCCATTGGCCCGTGCCGCCCTAACCATTTCATCGGCCCACTGCCCCACTGCAATCAAGCCGTTCAGGCCGAGCTTGGCAACCAATAAGCCCGCTTCAATATGAGCATTTTTACTGGCTTCACCAAGCTCGGCCATATCACCGAGAACAGCAATGACCTTACCCTTAACCGGAAACGCCTGAAGCGCTTCCAAAGCCGCCTGAAGGGAGTCAGGGTTGGAGTTATAGGCGTCGTTAATTACAGTTACACCACCAAGTGTCTGTAACTGCATTCTCATAGACGCTGCCCGACAACCTTTTAGGCCTTGAATCAGTTCCTCCTGGCTCAAACCCATCTCTGCAGCAACCGCTATAGCGAGTGCAGCATTTCGGGCATTATGACGACCTAACAGATTGACACTATAGACTCCGTCCCAATCTCCCTTCGGCGAAATTAATTCAAAAACTACTCCATCATCACTAGGTTCAATTCTTGGCAAAAACCAATCAGATTGATCCGATTCTCCCACAGTAACAACAGTCGCTCGACAGCGCTTACGTAATTTGACTAAACCTTCAATATCGCCATCAACAAATAAACATCCATCTTCTGGCAACAATTCAGCTAAAAAACCCTCTTCGAGAAGTACCCCCTCTAAACCTCCAAAAAACTCCAGATGTTCAGAACCAATACTAGTTATAATACCAAATCTTGGCTGAACTAATGAAAGAAGCGATTGCATCTCACCTGGATAATTTGTGCCAACTTCAACAACAGCAACCTTATGTTCATGCCTAAGACGAAGCAGCGTCAAGGGAACTCCTATTTCATTATTGAAACTTGCCTCACTGCTAAGCGTAGGGAAACGCTGCTCAAGTATCCTCGCAAGGATATCCTTTGTAGTGGTTTTTCCATTTGAACCACCAACCGCTATTATGGGAATATCAAAATCATTTCGATAATGAGATGCCAATAATCGCAACGCCTGACGCGTTTCTTTAACTTCGATTTCGGGGCCTACAATTTCTTGGCTTACCTGGGAGCTATTTACTAACGCTGCTGCGGCCCCTTGATTAAACGCATGTCTTGTATAGTCATGACCGTTAAATCTATCACCTTTAATAGCTACAAATAAATCTCCAGGCTCCGCCTCACGTGAATCAATGCAAACACGACCGACAACTGTCGAATCATCTCCTGAAATAAGCCGTCCTTGACAACTTTTCGCAATGAATTCGAGAGTTCTAGGTTCCATCATCTTGACACCAGTTTTGCCTTTGACTTAACCAAAGATTTTCTATGTTCCGACGCCTCAATACCAAGGTAGTTTGCTGACTTTTTGGCGATCTCCTTAAATGCCGGCCCAGCAACAAGTCCACCGTAGTAACCATTTTGAGGTTCATCTACAAATACACCAATACACAATTCTGGTTCTCGCGCAGGAAGAAACCCAATGAAAGATGAAAAATACTTCCCTGGATCATAACCACGCCGCACCTTCGATACTCTTTGAGCTGTTCCTGTTTTACCGGCAACCACGTAGTTTTCAAGCCAAGCTTGTTTAGCTGTCCCGTTTTGAGACACCACAGTAATCAAGGCCTCAACCATCTCTTGTGCAGTTTCATCTCGAATCACTTTACGAACAACTGCTGGTTTATAATCTGCCACAATATTTCCATCGCGATCCGTCAATTTATCTACAATTATAGGACGCATTAAGTTCCCTCCATTAGCTACAGCACTCATAGCCAAAACAAGTTGAATAGGAGTCGCCGCTATCTCATGTCCCATTGGGATTCTTGAGATAGATAGCTTATTCCAATTTCTCAATGGATGTAGCATTCCTGTAACCTCACCCGGAAGAGATATGCCTGTTTTCACACCAAATCCAAGCTGAGAGATATAACGATGAAGACGATTTGCTCCAAGCCTCATAGCAATTTTCGCCGTTCCAATATTTGACGACTTAGTAATAATCTCCTCTACGGATAACTGACTATAAGCGTGGTGATCGCGTAAAACCTTTCCAGCAAAATAAAAGTTGCCATTTTCACAATTAAAACGATCTGACAATCTAACTACTCTCTCGTTAAGCGCACCAGATACCGCTACAATTTTAAATGTTGAACCAGGCTCATACATATCAGTAACAACTCGATTACGCCTATTCGCAGCCGTAGAATCCCCTGGTTTATTTGGGTCAAAAGTAGGCCGATTAGCTAATGCCAGAATATCACCTGTCTTAGGATTCATAACTATAACACACGCACTCACCGGAGTATGCTTTGAGCAAAGTTTCTCCAATGCTTTTTCAGCGATATACTGTATGTTCGCATCAATAGTAAGGACGATGTTCAAACCATCTCGTGGTTTGATATCGTACTCGCGAAAAGCCACAACCTCACGCCGGCCTCTATCAGTCTCTGTTGCCCGCCAACCTCGAACACCTTCAAGAACAGAATCTAATGCCATTTCAATTCCATGTTTTCCCTCAAGCCCCTCCATCGGAATATTTTTACTTCCAGAATCACGAACTCCTACATAACCCAAAACATGGGCTCCTAAATTCCCACTCGGATAAACTCTTAACTGAGAATCGACTTTCTCACTAAAAATAGAACGATATTTAAGATTGTAATAATTAAGTCGTTGCTTACGTGGTAATGTTTTTACATCAAGTCCAAAATCTAAATTCGCAAGTGTATTA
>JAYZHR010000013.1:0-4886 GCA_036166355.1 Verrucomicrobiota bacterium
ATTGGTGCAATTCAAGATAATGGGACTTATGAAAATGGTTGGCTTCTTGGCTATCGAAATAAAAATTTTTGTTTTGCCCTTAATTCCGAAGACAGTAACAAACTTACATATTTGACTTCACCGAAGGAGTTTCAAGTTGGGAGGTGGTATCATTTGGTAGGTGTTTATGATGGATCCGTTCAGAGATTATTTGTTGACGGGAAACAAGTTGCTAAGTCTTCCGACCAGAGTGGTAAAATTGCTTATCCCCCTAAAGCATGGTTGGAGATTGGTGCGTATCATGATGACGATGAACTTTTCATGATGAACGGTGGGCTTCACGAGGTTCGCATGCTTAGCCAAGCGCTGTCTTCTGAGCAGATTAAATCAAGATATATGGAAAAAAAATCTTTGTTCCCTGAACCTGAGAAGCCGGTGGAACCGTTGACTATAGCTTATGGGCCTTTTGTTGATTGGATTGACCGATCTACAGCAACTATCTCTTGGGAAGTTGATCAGCCGGCAAGAGGTCAGGTGCGTTGGACTTTGCCTAGTGGGCGTTCCGCTTTGCTTGAAAATAATACTGTCTCTAAGCGGCATACCATTACTGTAAATGATTTAATTCGTGAGGGAGAGTACTCATATCAAATTCTTGGTAACGATCCGTCATTAAGAAGTAAGGTATATAAGTTTGATTCTTCTTTTTACTATAGATTACCTCAAGTCTCGATTGAGTCTAGTACTGATAATAATACAAAAAATTTGGAGGCAACAGCGGAACAAATACTGAGTCTTTCCAATGCTCGTGAAGGGTATTGTCTGGTGTTAGGAGGTGTTGATGGAAGTCTTGTTCTGGAAATGGTGAGGCAGTCAGATTTTCAGTTTATTGTACTCGATGATCGACCTGAGATTGTTCAAAAAATTCGAGAAAAATTAGACTCTTCAGGTGTTTATGGGGCCCGTGCAACAGTAAAACTGGGTAATCTCAGTCAACGTATGTTTGGTCCAATGATGTTTAATTTAATTATTTCTGAGCGTCATGAAATTGAAGCAGATCTCCCTGCTGATTCTTCATCGGAAGTTTTTCGATATCTGACACCGGCTGGGGGGGCTCTTATATTTGGTGCAGGAAAAGAATTTGCACTGACAAAAGATTGGTTTGGTAAGTTGGGAGTAAGGCTTGTTCGTAATCAAAAAAATGATCCTGTATGGTTTATTAATGAACGTCCTCGCCTAGAAGGGGCCGGCGACTGGACTCATCAATATGGCAATGCTCAGAATACATCATGTAGCGATGATGAGATTGTCAAGGGTGCTATGGGTGTTAAGTGGTGGGGGGAACCTGGCCCGCGCCCGATGCCGGATCGTGGACCTCGGAATCCAGCCCCACTTTCAGCTGGTGGAAGGTTGTATGTTCAGGGGGATCGGGTTCTGTTCGGTTTAGATGCTTATAACGGAACGGTTCTGTGGAGTCAGTCATGCCCGGAAATGAGGAGGGCCAATATACCTAGGGACAGTAGTAATATGGTTGCCGATGATGATGGTTTATACCTAGCGCAGGGGCGTTACTGTATTAATTTTGATGGATCAACAGGCCAGCGCGCTAGGATTTTTTCAGTGCCAGAAGCAGACACAGGTAGCTACAATTGGTCTTTTCTGTCCATAATTGGTCAAACATTGGTAGGAAGTCGTGTTTCAAAAGGCACTGTATATCTTGGGGATGACGGGGAGTGGTACGAGAATTTCAAGCCAAATGATATTAGTCGTGTTACAAGTGATCGACTTTTTGGTGTGGATACAAAATCAGGGGATGTTCGTTGGGAGTATAATGGTGGAGCAATTATTAATTCTACAATAACTATTGGGAAGGACGTGATATACTTTATAGAGAGCACTGCTGAAGAAGCGATTGAAAACGCTGGGAGCATTCAGCAGATTGGCCAATTAACAAATCAGAGACTCGTTGCTTTAGATCTTAAAACAGGCAAGAGGCAATGGGAGCGTGATCACGATTTTTCAAAGTTGCAGTTCATGACTTATTTGGTTTTTTCTAATGATATGTTGATTGCTACTGGGACTGACAAGGATAAGAATTATCATACTTATGCTCTTGCTGCTTCTCGTCAGATCACAAAAGACAAAGATGGTGAACAATCATTTTTGCCGCCTGGCAGTCTACTTTGGGAAGATCACCATAAGGAAGGTAAAGGTCATCATAGTGGCCATTTACAGCATCCTGTTATTGTGGGAGATACCTTTTATTCTGATCAATGGGCGTTCGATCTTAAAACTGGTAAACAAATTCGTGATGATCTCCCAGAGAGAAGAGGATGTGGGACAATGTCAGCTAGTAAATACAGCATGTTTTATCGTCATTATTTTCATGGAATGTGGAATTTAGATACAAATGAGCGTTCACAGTTTGAAGGGATTAGAAGTGGGTGTTGGCTTGGGTTGATACCTGCAGGGGGGATGTTGCTGGCTCCGGAAACAAGTGCTGGTTGTTCTTGTACGCATTCAATACAGACATCTGTTGGATACTTGCCAAGAATTCTTGAATAGCATTATTAAATTTCTATTTTTTCTTGGTGAAAAAAGGTTGACCGATCTCCTGTTTTATATATTTTGCCCGCGCTCCGCACGGTGTGTGCTTGCAAGCGCTGTCGTGGATGTCTACAAGACCTTACATTGCTGGCTCGAATTATCACCGGGGGGGGCTGCAGGTTTCTTCAATCTGGTCCCCCCGGAATCTTTTTGCAGATTATATTTTATTCTTTGTCTCTAAATCCGTTTGCAAAATGGTGGATTAAGGCTAATTTTTTAGCCATTACGTGAAGTTTAAATCTTTAAATAAGCGTTTTAAATTCTGGCTAACGATTAGCTTGTTATCGTATTGCTGGATCTTGCGCTCAGAGTCTTCAGATACTCATTGGTCATATATACCACCTAAACGTTCAAAGATTTCTGCGTTAAATTCTGGCAATCCAATCGATTATTTTATTGTAAAGCGTTTAGGCGAAGTTGACTTGAGTTTATCGAGCTTGGCTAAACCGGAAAAGCAGTTACGACGTGTTTATTTAGATTTAATTGGTCGTCCTCCTCAGCCGGGTGAAGGTCAGTCGTTCCTTCTGAATCCAACTGACCTTGAATATGATTCATTAATAGATCATTTGCTAGCTAATCCTCAGTATGGGGAAAAATGGGCTCGTCGATGGCTTGATTTGGCTCGTTATGCTGATTCAAACGGATTTCAAGCTGATCAGTTGCGCGATAGTTGGGCTTACCGCGATTGGGTAATTGAGGCATTTAATTCTGGAATGCCATTTGACCAGTTTAGTGTTGAGCAGTTGGCTGGCGATCTCTTGCAGGATTCAACAATTTCTCAAAAGATTGCTACTGGGTTTCATCGTACCCCTACTTGTAATGTCGAAGCGGGTGTGCATCCAGAGTCAAATAGGGTAAATCAGGTTATTGATAGGGTGAACACTACCGGTACAGTCTTTCTTGGTACTACTTTAGAGTGTGCGCAGTGTCATGATCACAAATATGATCCTATCTCGATGAAGGAGTATTATCAGTTATTTGCTTTTTTTAATAATACCCCGTTAGAAGTAAGGAATACCAGCGGGGTTACTTGGGATTTTTTTGGCCCTACAATGAACTTGCCTCTTAGCTCGTCGAGGTTGGCCAATTTGGCTTCGCTGAAAAAGCAATTAGAATCGTGCGAGTTAGAGAAAAAAAATATTAAGCGTTCTCTTAATGTGGAACAAAAAGATTGGGAGAATGATATTATCGATTCACTTAATAATGCACCAAATTGGGAGGTGTTTAAAATTGATAGTTTCATTGCGTCTGGAGGTTCCGATCATACTATAAACTCGGACCATAGTATCCTTGTACATGGGGTAAATCCGGATAAGTCAATTTACTCCTTGGTGATTAAGGAGACTGAACTAAGTCGCCTAACCTCGGTGAGGTTGGAGGCTTTATTGGATGACTCGATGGAAAAGAAAGGGCCGGGAAGGAACTTTGATATAAAAGAAAATCCTAATTTTGTTTTGAATGATTTTAGTCTTAAAGTTAATGGTAAAAAATTGGCGTTTTCCAAGGCAGAAGCATCTTTTTCTCAAAAGAAATTCGATGTGTCAGGTGCAATTGATAACGATGCTAAATCGGGCTGGGCAATTAATCCTCAGTTTGGAAAGCCGCATCAAGCTGTTTTTACTTTAAAGAAAAATCTGATTCTTAAGAAAGACAGCAATTTAGAGTTTGAGTTGATTCATCATCATGGAGGGGGTCGATCTATTGGTCGTTTGCGTATATCTGGAATTGATGGGGATTATTCTGATCATAATTTGCCATCTAAAATTAAGTCTATTTTATTGTCTGATAATCGTAGTACTAAGCAGATCAAGGTTTTAGCTGATTATTATATTTCAATTCATCCAAGGTTAAAGGAGCTAGATGAGCGCTTGGCAGAATTAAAGAAGCAAATTAAAGCGATTAATCCGGACACAACACTTGTTATGTCTGAAATGGAGTCGCCTCGTGTGACTAAGGTAATGATGAGGGGAGATTATTTGAGTCTGGGTGATAAGGTTTCGCCTGGGACTCCTGCTGTCTTGCATGATTTTAAATCTTCTTTGCCTCTTAATAGATTGGGGCTCGCACAATGGATAGTAGACTCTAGGAATCCGTTGACTTCGCGGGTTGTTGTAAATCGTTGGTGGGCAGCTTTTATGGGGAAAGGGCTTGTGCCAACACAAGAGGATTTTGGGAGCCAAGGTGAGGCTCCAACTCATCGTGAATTACTTGATTGGTTGGCTGTTAAATTGGTAGAGAATGATTGGTCGATGAAGCATATTCATAAATTCATTGTTACCAGTCGTGTGTATCGGCAATCGTCT
>JAYZHR010000014.1:0-10563 GCA_036166355.1 Verrucomicrobiota bacterium
TAACTCACTGGAAAAGTTATTCTCCTAACCGGAAGAACCGAGTACTTCAGCACATCCTTAATAATGAAAAAAAGACGTTAGGATTATTATCCTCAATAAAGAACAATCTCATTCAAAAAAGCGAGATAAACACAGCCTTTCAACAATTGCTTAAGCAACACACCAATAAGGCAATAAGAGAGCAAGCCTTCACTTATTTTGGAACACAAAACACTAAACGAAACGAACTGATCATTGAGCGATTGGGAAAAGTAACCAGCTTAAAAGGTAATTTAGCTAATGGTGAAACAGTTTTCACTTTGCATTGTGCCGCATGTCATAAGCTCGGAAAAATAGGCAATTCAGCTGGACCTAATCTTTCTGCACTAGGCGACAAAACCCCACGATCACTTTTGACAGCAATTTTGAACCCAAATGAAGCCATGGAGGACCGCTTTATTACCTATTCACTCACTACTAATGAAAATGCACAATTTACTGGAATGATCACCAATGAAGGAGCAAACAGTATCACATTGATGGATTTAAATGGGCAAAACCGTCAAATTTTACGGACTAAAATAAAATCTCTATCAAATCTTGGAAGATCACTTATGCCTGAAGGGTTTGAACAAGTATTAAGCAACCAAAACATGGCTGATTTATTTGAATTAATAAACGCATCCTCCATTCCTCCAAAAAATTTCCAAGGCAATAAGCCAATTCTTATTTCAGAATCAAAAAAAGGCAGATTAATGTTAACCGCAGCCAATGCAGAAATTTATGGAGATTCACTGATGTTTGAGGAAAAATATGAGAATCTGGGCTTTTGGCGGTCTAACAATGACCGTGCAGCCTGGACAATAGAAACAAAACAGAGTGGAAAATTTGATGTTATTTTGAAATGGGCCCTGAATGGGCCATCAAAAATTAATCAAATACAACTTCGGATCGGACAAAACGAAATTATCTTCAAAGTTCCAAGTACTACAACATGGGATCAATATGAATCAAAACATATCGGGACCATACAACTTGAAGAAGGCAAACAACGAGTTACCGCCCAAGCACTCCAACCTTTGAATGGATTTCTAATGGATCTAAAACATCTCGAGATCAAACGTAAGAATCCACAAATCAATAACTAGTTTACAAGTCCCAAATAAGAAACTTTTTTTGATTTCTAAGCCTAATATATATTCAAGACTCATTAAAATGAACAGAAATTCACTAACCATTGTATTTCTCGCCTGTATTCTGATTCCAATATCAGACATTCTTGCTCAACAATCAAGATCACGAAGATCAGGTGTTCCACGCCCTCTGCTTTACGCCTTCCCTGAAAACCCAAGCCCAACCCCTTTGGCAGATGTCCGCAAAGAAATGCTTGAGAAATTTGATATAGATAAAGACGGTTTATTAAATAAAACAGAAAGAAACAAAATGCGTTTGGCCACTCAAAAGGCATCCAATCAACGACATGAAGAAATTCGCAGACTAAGAGACAGAAGAGGAAGCCGCGGAGAAAGCTCCCCTACACCGCCCGAACGATGGCTTACCCTTTATGACAAGAATAAGAACGGACGATTTGACGGCGATGAATGGGAAACAGCTCGCCGTACTGAAATTCAGCAAGTTTCTGGAAAATTCGATTCAAACAAAGATGGGAAAATAGATGATGAAGAAAAAAAACAAATCATCAATGACTTACAAAAAAACAAATACAACCCGTATGACAACTACATTCGCACGACTGTAGCTGGTATTCGCAGAGAAAGTTCAAGTCGTAGCAGAAGGGAAACAAAATCAAGATGGAAAGAGTTCGATCTCAACAGAGACGGAAAAGCCAGTATCGAAGAATTAACAGAAATCCGCAAAAGCGAGCAACAATTAAAAATCAAGCCATGATCCGTCTTATCCAAATATTTATTCCGATATTTTTGATATCTTTAACACTTGGCCAAGCAGCTGAACCAAAATTAGTAATCAATGAATTTGCCGCAATAAATGATTCAGGGATACAGGATGAAGATGGAGATTTTTCAGACTGGATTGAACTTCACAACTTCGGTACTAACAGCATTAACCTAAAAAATCTTTCATTAACTGATAATCGCAAGAAATTAACTAAATGGAAGTTTCCTTCAATCGAAATTAAAGGCGGAGAATTCTTGGTAATCTTCATGTCCGGCAAGAACCGCTTTATACCAAACACACCAATTAACCACACTTCTGAAAACAATAATCATTTAATACATGCTAATTTTTCACTTAAAGGAAACAGTGAGTACCTAGGATTAGTTGACTCCGATGGAAAAAGCATTATCGACGAATACTCACCTAAATATCCAAATCAAAAAAAAGATATGACTTTTGGAGTCTTACCAAATCAAAATCTTGTAGAATCTGAGAACAGATCACGCGGTTTTATGATGCCGACTCCAGGTACTACAAACACGGAATCAATTAAAAATGAAGTCAAGACAGTAAAATTTAGTGAAAACCGAGGATGGCATGATCAAGGCTTCAAATTAAAACTTTCAACTAAAACCAAAAATGCAGTTATTAGGTATACACTGGACGGATCTATCCCTTCACAAGGAAACGGAAAAGTTTACAAAGATCCAATTGAGATCAAAAAAACAACAGTTATTCGTACAACAGCTTTTAAGAATGGATATAAAGCTTCAAACCCTACAACTCGCACCTTTTTGTTTCTTAACGATATAATAAAGCAATCCCCCGACGGTCTCCCTCCCGAAAATTTCCCATTCACTTGGGGAGAAAACAAAGTGTATTACGGCATGGACCAGAGGTTTGTAAACGACCCGCGTTTTTCAAAAGATCTTATTAAAGGTTTCCACTCACTTCCCTCCTTTTCGCTAGTTATGAATCTTAATGACTTATTTGATTCTAAAAGCGGTATTTATGCCAACGCCGAATGGGATGGGCGAGAAGCTGAACGCCCCTGCTCGATTGAACTGATACATCATGATAATCGAAAAGGATTTCAAGTAGATTGCGGAATTCGAATTCGAGGAGGGTTCAGCCGCAGAAGCTCGAATCCAAAACATTCATTTCGACTATTTTTCAGAGATACATACGGGCCATCAAAATTAGATTATCCTCTATTCGGAAAAAAAGGTTCAAAAAAATTCGACAACATTGACCTAAGAACTTTCCAAAATTATTCATGGCACATAGGCGATCCGGAGCGAACTATCTTTTTAAGAGATCAATTCAATCGCGACTTACAACTTGCAATGAAACAACCAGCTGCAAGAGGAGAATTTTGCCACTTGTTCATCAATGGCCATTACTGGGGTGTATACAACACTTGCGAGCGCATAAAGGCATCTTTTGGAGCATCATATCTCGGCGGGAAAAAAGAAAATTACGATTCCATCAAGAAAGGCAGAACTTATCTCAAGGACCGCAATATGTCAGTTGGCGTAATGGCCAACGATGGTAATCTCGATGCTTGGGAACGCCTCTGGAATATCGCCAGTCAAGGCCTTAAATCCAACGAATCCTACTTTAAAATGCTAGGCAAAAACGCTGATGGCACAGAAAATACAGACTATGAATGCTTACTTGATGTAGACAACTTAATCGACTACATGCTGGTAATATTTTACGGAGGCAACTATGACGCACCAGTAAGCGCTTGGGGACAAAACTTTGGCCCAAACAACTGGTACGGAATTCGACATCGAAAAAAAGGCGATGGCTTTCGGTTTTTTATTTGGGATGCAGAGCATACATTTCGAGATGTTCGCGAAGATCGAACCGGCCCATTTCCAGCTGGTGATAATTACTCCACGAGCAATCCTCAATGGATCTGGCAACAATGTCTCGAAAATGAAGAATTTCGCATTCGTGTTGGTGATCGAATACAAAAACATTTTTATAATAATGGAGCACTTACACCGAGTTCTGTAATCAACCGTTTTCGTGCCCGGACAAAAGAAATTGAGATGTCTGTGGTATGTGAATCTGCAAGATGGGGTGATTCGCGCTATACCCCATCAGGAGGTAAATCCTCAAGAGATCGTGCTCCAAGAAATAGAGACGATGACTGGATTCATGAAATAAACCGATTGTTGAATGAATATTTCCCTGTACGTAGTGAAATAGTACTATCACAACTTTATCGCCATGGCGTGATCCCGGATATCGCAGCACCTACTTTCACAATAAATAAATCAAGAACTGAAGTATCATTAAGGATTGCAAATGGAAAATTATTTGTATCCTCTGACGGAACAGATCCCCGACAGGTTAACGGAACCCCATCAACAACTTCGAAAGAGTTTGAATCAAAAGAAACAATCATCAAAATGAACAAGTCAATTCATGCCAGATCTTTTCACAAGGGAGAATGGAGCGCTTTAGTGGAGATTAAAAAATAAATTCTTCCTATCTTTATCTTTTTAATAAGATCAAAAGCATATTCGTAAATTTTGTTTTAATTAATCAACTCCCAGTGAATATTTATTCTTGCAACCATTAAGAATTAACTAGTTACAATAACTCCCACGACTTTTACATGTTCCGCACAACAATACTTTGCATACTCATCACTTCGGCATGCTCATCTACTATAGCCAAAGATATAAACTGGCCTGGCTGGCTTGGCCCAAAACGAGATGGATGGGTTGAGCACTTTACCGCCCCTACCAAATGGCCTGAAAAATTAAATAAACAATGGGAAAAGAAAGTTGGAGACGGCTACGGAACTGCCATTGTATCTGAAAATCGAATATACCTTCATACCCGAAAAAATAACGACGAAGTCATCCATTGCATCGAACTCAATACCGGAAAATCAATTTGGGAAAACAAATATGCAGTTTCATTCAAAATGGGCGGTGGTGGTGAACCACACGGTAAAGGGCCTAAATCCAATCCAACTCTAGCTAATGGAAAAATTTTTACCTTAAGTATTACCGGAATATTATCAGCATGGAATGCCAATACGGGAATGCTTATTTGGAGAAAAGACCACCGATCCAAGTTTGGAAAGCGCCCACATCCATACTGGGGAGCAACCACTTCACCTCTTGTTGTTGATAATCGTGTGTATCTTCATTTTGGAAGTGATGAAAAAGGATTTTTGTCAGCAATGGATACAGATACAGGAAAAGAAATATGGAGGAACGGAGAGGATGGTGCCGCGTATTCCTCACCCCTTTACGCAGAGATAAACGGTGTGAGGCAAATCATTGAATGGAATCATGAGGATCTCCTCGGCGTGGACATCGAAACAGGCCAAACACTCTGGAAATTTCATCTACCGCATCGAGGAACCAACCAAAATATGCCAACACCATCTTTTCACAAAGGCCACATTCTTGTTGGTGGAGAAAAACGAGGCATCCGAAAAATTCATCCCCATTTGAATAACAATAAATGGCATGTCACTGAAAAGTGGCATCAAACAAGAGCCGCACTCGACATGAGCACCGCAGTGGTCAATGAAGACTATCTATACGGATTCTCGCATTATGGACTAGGCGAGCTGTTCTGCATCGATATTAATACTGGAAAAATCCTATGGAAAGGACCTGGCCGAAGCGGTGAAAACGCAACATTTTTATCTATTCAAGGCCATGTTCTATCACTAATAAATGATGGAGAACTCCAAATAATTCAAGCCAAAGGCTCCGAATCTAATATTTCAGTAAAATATCAAGTCGCCGAAAGCGAAACTTGGTCGGCTCCTGTTCTCTTAACAAATCGAATTTTGGTTAAAGACAAAAACTCATTAATCTTATGGCAATTCAATGATTCAAAGGAAAAATAATTACAACACCTACCTTATGGAAAAAAAAATAATCACAATCATCTTCTTTACAATATCCCTTATCTTAGTGGGATGCGGCAATACCAATAACAACGAGCCTGAAACTACTAATAATATACCTAAAGCTATAATCACACCAAAACCGAAACCAATTTCGGTAACCGCAAATCAAACAGAGAAGAAAATAAAACCAACTCAAATCGGCGTTTATGAAGGAACAATGAAAAACCCAGTTCTCGGAAAAACTCAACCTTTACATTTGGAATTAAAAGATGCTTACGCCTTCACAGCTTATCCAGATCATGAACCAAACAACAAACTCCATGGCAACTGGAAAATTGACGGAGATTTTTTAGTTTGCAGCGGCAAGACTGAACTTACCAAACAAACAATGACTCTTAAAATCGACTCAACCTCAATGGAACTAATCTCCATAAACCAAGGTATTAAAGGAAGGGAAACCGAAATGTTTTTAAGTCAACTTATACCGACCGGAGCCAAAAGCATAATTTTCAGAAAAAAATCCACGCCCTAGTCAAAATTCCAAATCTAAGCCAACTGTATAAACACGATAACGATACTCATCTTGTGGGACATTGGACTGTATAATCTCCTGTTCAAATCCAAGTTGAATACTCAACTGGTCGTTATGCTCATATCCAATAGACAAATCGAACGAGCGATCTGTTCGTCGCCGAAGAGAAATAAAATCTGATGACCTTTGGAATTCGTAATCATATGAGGCCTCTTGTAATGTTGCAGAAAGATTAAAATTTAAAAATTCATAACGCCAATTATGAGAAAAACGTTCTCGTCGATAATCAAAATACCCCTCCCCATTATCTTGATTGTCTAATATTGAAAAACGAGTTCGCATTCTAAATTTCCTGTCACTATCCCAATAATGACTCCATTCAACACCTCTCTCAGGCCGATCATAGATTAAATCAGTTCCAGGAATATAAAATCCGATTTCATCCCTTTGGCTACGAGCATCATATTTTCGGTGAATTTTTTCCCCATATATAAAAAGTTTTGAACGAAATCCATAATCGATACCAATTGACACTCTCCCACCTAACTCAAGATAATCATCTAAAGGTTCTGCAAAATATTGGCGCGAAATCTCAGACTGAACCTCGAACCAACTATCCCCTATCAACCTTCTTCGCATTACAGGTTCAAGGCTAATTTGCCGACCAACAACCTGAACCGTCCCAATATCATCCTCAGTTAAAGAAGCATCAAACATTTCATCAATATAAATCAGTCGGAGATCAGTCTCAAAAGTCCAATTATCATTCAGTTCTTTCTTTATACCCGCGTTAACCAATCCACTTTGTTCAAAATCAACACTTGGTGTATCGAAATAACGTCGATCATCAAAAGCACCAAAAATTGCGACCTCATATCCACTATCATCCATTGGAATCCGCATCCCCATAAAATCAAAACCAAGCAATGAAAACTCGCTAGACTCTTCAGTAAAAGCTGACATCGTGACGTTCTCCTTGTATCCGCCTCCAAGTCGAACATTAGCTGAAAAATCCCAAGGGCTATACTCTAGCATCAGCTCTTTTTCGATTTCTTGCTCCATTTCCGCAATCTGCTTTTCAAGCTCAGCATCCGTTAATTCTGAATCTTGAGCAAAGTTGCTTTGCAAAGCCAAAAACAGCAATGCGAATAAAACTAATCGAATAAAGCTTAAAACCATCCTCACAATATGAAACGCTTTACAATAAAGGAAAGTTACCGATTACAAACCTTACTCAAGACTTTCCCTTAGCCAAGCAGGTCGATCGGTTGTAATGCCTTGAATGCCCATCCTGATCAAATTCTTAGCATCAGGCACAGAGTTGACTGTCCAAGTGAACAACTCCAACCCTGCATCCTTAACCTTATCAAAAAAATCCTGAGTCTTAAGCCCCTTGTAGCTTACATTAATACCTTCAAGATTTGCTTCTTTAGCTAGTCTAATCAGTTCTTCTACATTAGGTTTTTGCCTGCCGCTAATCTTATCGGTTTCAAAACTTGATAAATAAAAACATTTAATGTTGGGCAGTTTTTCCTTCATCTGTTTAACAACTTCATAATTAAAACTAATTACTACGAGTTGTTCACTTTTTTTCCCAGACCGATTAAATACATTTACCAATTCAGGAATAATCTCTGGGCCACATTTTACCTCGACAAACATTCGCTTTCCTTCAGGAATGGTCTTAAGCACATCGCCAAGCTTAGGAATTCGAACACCTTTCCACTTATCACCCTTCCATTTACCAACATCTAGCTTTCTTAATTCCGCAAAAGTTTGATCTGCAACATTACGATCTATACCAGTAAGTTTTTTAGTCGTATGATCGTGGTAAAGAACTATTTCACCATCCTTTGACAAATATACATCAACCTCAACGGCATCTGCTTTTTGTTGCCAACCCAAGCGAACAGACTCAAGAGTATTCTCAGGCGCATCATATGAAGCTCCTCGATGAGCAATAATTTCAACGTCAACCGCCAAAAGTAACGACGAGCTCATAAATAAACATAGTGACAATATCCAGAATAATAATTTCATTATCTATAACCTCATTAAGTCAAAATACCATTAATAATCTCACCATGGACATCTGTTAGGCGAAATTTTCTACCCTGATACTTAAAGGTAAGCCGTTCATGGTTTAGCCCCAGTTGATGGAGAATGGTTGCATTTATATCATGAACATGAACGGAATTCTCAACAGCTTGATAACCAAGCTCGTCTGTTTTCCCATAACTCACTCCACCACGTATTCCTCCACCAGCAAAAACCATCGAGTAAGCCTCTTTATGGTGATCTCGACCAATATTATTAGCCGCCCTGTTATTACTTAATCCCTGCAACATTGGTGTACGACCAAACTCGGCCCCGATAACAATTAGCGTCTCGTCAAGCAACCCCCTCTCCCTCAAATCAGCAATTAATGCGGCAACAGGACGATCCAATTGACTTGCCTTTTTCGGAATACTTCCGAAAAGCCCACTATGATGATCCCATCCTTGATCAAATAATTGAACAAAACGAACCCCTCTCTCTACTAATCGTCTTGCCAATAGACAATTATTAGCAAAGCTCTTACTCCCGGGTTTAGCACCATAGGCTTCCAGAGAAGAAGATGACTCACTTTTTATAGACATCAATTCAGGAACACTGGCTTGCATGCGATATGCTAGCTCATACTGAGCAATTCGAGTGGCAATCTCTGGATCACCAACATCAACTAAAGCAGTTTGATTAAGGAAATTAATACCACTGATTATATCTCTTCGACTTCTTGCGCTGACACCTTTCGGATTCGAAAGAAACAAAACAGGATCCCCTTGACTCCTAAACTCCACACCTTGATGTAGAGTCGGCAAAAAACCACTGCCCCATAAACTGTTGCCTGCCCCCGCAACACTACCAGTAATCAGAACTACATAGCCTGGTAAATCACGGTTTTCCGTACCTAATCCGTAACTAACCCAAGAACCTATTCCCGGCCTACCAAACCGCTCAAAGCCTGTATGTAAAAACAACTGTGCAGGGGCATGATTAAACTGTTCAGTTCGAACGGTTTTAACAATAGCTAAGTGATCAGCCATTTTTCCCATCATTGGCAAATGCTCGGACAACTCCAATCCACCTTGTCCATATTTACTATATTTAAAGCGTGTCCCAAGCAACGTGGGATGTTCTCGTATAAAAGCTAACTGCTTACCTTTAAACATATGATCGGGACATTTCTGGCCATCACGCTTAATTAATTCCGGCTTATGATCAAATAATTCCAAATGAGAAGGGCCTCCAACTAAATGTATATAAATTACATTCTTCGCTTTAGGTTGAAAGTGAGGTCTAACTGAGGACAATGGACTGCCCCCTGAAAAAGCATTGAGATTATTTTTAAAAACGGATGCTAAACCCAAAGCACCAACCCCCGCTCCTGTATGCTTCAAGAACTCACGACGCGTTTCATTTAAATAATAATCCTGTCTTGAAGTCATTAATTATCCTTTCGTTATAGCTTCATCTAAATTCAAAAGGATGTTTGCTATTGTAAACCATTTAGCAATACCTTGAGTATCATTAATTGATAGCGGCACTTCTTTAGCCTCACTAAGCAATGCAATGGCAGCATTTGGTTGATTAATTAATTCCTGCTCACGTTTTTTTAACAAAGCACTAAGATAATCAACCTCACTCGGCTTAGCACTACGAGACAAAGCAATACGAAATGCAAACTGAATTTTCTGCTCATCATTAACCAAACCTGGCTCCTTAAGAATTCGGCTAGCAAATGCCAGTCCCATTTCAACGTATGCTTGATCATTTAGCAGAGTCAAGGCCTGCAGCGGAGTGTTAGTTCGGGGCCTATCAACCACACAAGAACCGCGGTCAGGCGCATCAAAATTAACAAAGCTAGCGTATGGAGCACCGCGTCGCCAAACAACATAAACTGCACGTCGAAATCTATTTTCATTCACTGATGGCACAAATTTCGGTGCATTTCGACCTACATGACGCCAAATACCTTCTGGCTGAGGAGGATAAACAGGCGGGCCAAACATCTTCCCCTCCAATAAACCACTTGTCGCCAGAGCTGCATCACGAATCATCTCTGCACTCATTCTAACCCTAGGAGCTCGCGCATATAATTTATTAGCAGGGTCTTTTTTTAAATGGTTTTTTGAAACCTCAGACGATTGCCGATACACACGACTGGTAGCAATTAATTTATGAATATGCTTCATCGACCAAT
>JAYZHR010000015.1:0-6166 GCA_036166355.1 Verrucomicrobiota bacterium
AGGCAGCTTCCAGTGTTTCTTCGTCCCATGCAAGGTAGCAATGAACTTCCATCCCTTCATTAGTGGTAATTTGCTCTACGGCTTTATTCATGCAAATGCTAGTAGAGGGTTCCCATCCATCGGCGATAAACGAAAGCTTTTCAGTTCTTATTCCAAGTAGTTTGCACAGTCCAACAAGATTGAGTTCTGGGTCAATAATTCCTTCTTCTTCGAATCGTGAATATTGGGTAGAACTTAAATTAGCTATTTCTGCTGCTTGATGGATTTCAATTTTTAGTCCCTTTCGAGCTTTGCCAATGATATCGCCGATATGATCCTCCAGTTGCATTTGATGAAAATTAATGGAGTATATACTCGAACTCAAGCTGAGTTTGTTTAATGAATCCAAGTAAACGAGAAGAGTTTTATGAAAGTTATAGTTCAAAGTCTTGCGCAGTGGTTTTTGTGTCGGCATCTTTCCGGTTTTGGATGAGTCGATTCTTTTATATCACATCTTTCCTTCTTTGGTTTTTTTCTTCATCTGTTGTTGCTATTGATTGGAACCAGTGGCGAGGTAATGATCGTAATGGTGTAGTTAAAGATGGAGTGCCTCTTCTGAGTGTTTGGGCTGAAAGTGGCCCGAATTTGCTCTGGCGAAGTGAGACTATTCCAAGTGGGGACAACGGTGGACATGGAAGCGTTTTGGTAAACGATGGAAAAACTTATATCAGTCTTGTTTGGCATGATGATAAGCCATCAGAAAACCGTGAGATTAATGATTTAATTTTACGTAAACTTGGTTATCGAAACCTATCTCTTTCAGAACAGATAATCACTAAAATGGAAAAAGCTCGTGAGTCGATAAGTCCTCGGCTTCGCGGGCGTAAGTTAAACGATTGGGCTGAGAAATGGATATCTGACAATTTGTCGAAAGAACAGGCTGAGCGTAATGGGAGCTGGATAATTAGCCGATTTAAGAAGGGGGGAACAGCTGTTCCTTACGAGGATATGCGTCATATTTCGGAGAAAGGGAATAAACGTTTTCAAAATGATGCAGCTCTTAAAAAATGGATTGATGCACAACCTATTAGTAATCTTGGTAAACAACAGTTGATTAAAGCAATCCCAAACACGGTACGTGTAGCCAAGGATGTAATATTGTGTCTTGATTCTAGGACGGGCCGTCGTCTTTGGAAGACAGAGGCCCCTGGAGAGCCAACAGGCCGAAAGTCATCGAGCACTCCTTGTATAGCTGGTGGTCGATTATTTGCTGCTGGTAGTACTCATGTATATTGTGTGGATGCGGTTAATGGTCGGCGAATATGGTCTGCACCCTTGCCAAAACGTGGCCATGGTCCCGCATCTTCAATTTTGTTTCATAATGAAAAGGTGTTTTTGATTGCCGGAAATTTGGTGGCTTACAATGCCAAAACTGGACGTCAGATTTGGATTAATAATGATGTGAGGAATAGTAACTCTTCTCCTTTAATTTGGAGTGATCAAGATGGTAAATGGATTATATGTAGCGAACGTAAAGCGTATGTTGCAGTTAATCCAAATACAGGTGATACGGTTTGGAAGGTAGCTGGCGGCGGTGATTCAACTCCGGTGATTTCCGGTAATTGGATGGTGGTATATAGTAAGGAGAAAAAAGTGGGTTTAGCTGCATATCGCCTGTCCAAAGAAGGGGCTAAAATAGCTTGGAAGATTCCAATGTCAGAAAGGCGAGCGCAATCGTCTCCGTTGATTTACGGAGGGCATGTATACCTAATCGGCGGTGATTGGCATATGTGTGCTGACTTAGCTACTGGTAAGTTGCAATGGAGGGAATCTCGCCAGAGTACAATTTCATCACCGATTATTGCCGATGGGAAAATAA
The DNA here is from genome assembly GCA_036166355.1 of Verrucomicrobiota bacterium. Lineage (GTDB taxonomy): Bacteria > Verrucomicrobiota > Verrucomicrobiia > Limisphaerales > UBA1096 > UBA1096. The sequence goes on from JAYZHR010000015.1 coordinate 1,859, forward strand.
TCGCACTAGAGAAGAAGGGAAGTGATCTAGTTATGATTGATACTGACATCAAGGCGCATCGTGAATTAGGTAAGTCACGAATAAAGGCTATGTGGTGTCCTTCTCCAGTGATTGTGGAGGGGAAACTCTACCTTAGAATGAAAGATAATATTTCTTGTTATGATCTGCGTGCCGAGCCTGGGGTTCAGTGAATATTCTGTTTAGTTGTACTTTTTACATCGTGATATTTTATTATTATGGCTTAGTTTTTTAGATTAATAGTTTATGAAATTTGGCTCACTCCAACTCGAAACCAATCTCTTTCTTTCACCTTTGGCCGGTTATACGAATCTACCTTTTCGTTTAGTTTTGCGAGAAGTGGGTGGTTTGGGTCTAACGACTACGGATCTTGTTAATGCTCGGTCGCTTCTAGAGCGTAACTCTAAGGCGCTGAAGTTGATTGAGTCGAATGAGATTGATAGTCCGTTTGCTGTGCAATTATTCGGTGCAGTGCCAGAGGAAATGCGAGATGCTTCACAGTATCTCGAATCGATTGGTGTTGATTCGATAGACATTAATATGGGCTGTCCAGTACGCAAGGTATGCAAGACTGGTGGAGGATCCGCGATGATGACTGAATTGGATAAAACTGCTGATTTGGTTAAAATGATGGTAAGTTCGGTTGCTATTCCTATTACCGCAAAGATGCGTTTGGGATGGGACAATAATAATATCACTGCGCCAAATTTAGTGCGTATTCTTGAGGATGTTGGGGTAAAAGCAATTTTCATTCACGGTAGAACGCGAGAACAAGGTTTCCTTGGAACAGTTAATCTTGCAGGGATACGAGAGGTGGTGGCTTCTGCTCGAGAGATTCCGGTGATAGGTAACGGAGATGTTACTACACCGGAGTCTGCTAAGCATATGATTGAGGCTACCGGTTGCCACGGAGTGAGTGCTGGGAGAGGGGCATTTTATAATCCATGGCTTTTTAAACATACAGATCATTACTTGAAAACAGGGGAATTGTTGCCTGATCCAAAGTTTATCGAAAGAGTTAGGGTTATGAAACGGCATTTCGAGCTAATGATTGAAGTCTTCGGTGAGGAACGAGGATGTCTAATGTTCCGTAAAGTAGCTCCATGGTATGCTAAGCGTTTTGGTCCAGTTAAACTTTTCAATAAGCGAGTTGTTCAAATCTCTACTCGGGAGGATTTTGACTCAACGTTGGCTGATTACCTCGAATGGCGTAATCAGTTCGTAGATAGTGATGGTGAATTAATCGAGCGCTATAGGCAGAGTCCAATGGTGCCCACGTTCATGAATGATGAAGATCCAGCTGCGGCTAAGCGTAATGAAATTCCTGTGCCTAAGGGGCCGATAGAAGTTTGGTGATTCTGCGGTTGTTAGAGCTAGCCGTCAAATTGATCCTTAATTTTTGATTTAATCTTTTCATCCATTGTGATCAGTGGCGGCCAGTTACGGTGAAAGCTTTCCCCAGAAAGTTTTCGTGTCGCATCAATTCCAAGTTTGCTTCCAATACCAATTTCGTTTGTAGCGTGATCGAGAACGTCTGCAGGTCCTTTTGTTAGAATGCTATCTCTTTGAGGATCTGTATCGGCACACATATGAAACAATACTTCACTGGTATTGTGAACGTTAACGAAATCGTCCACCACAACAATAAATTTGGTGAACATCATTTGTCCCATGCCCCATAGTCCGTGCATAATTTTGAATGCCTGCATTGGATAAGTTTTTTTGATGCTAACAAAAACTAAGTTGTGAAAGGTTCCTTCAGCTGGCAATGCAATATCTACAATCTCCGGGAAGTTCATCTGGAAAACTGGTAGGAATAATTTAACACTAGCACTACCCATGTAAAAATCTTCCATAGGAGGTATGCCTACAATGGTTGCGGGATAAGTTGCATTTTTCCGATGTGTGATAGCTGTGATATGAAATACTGGGTAAGGTTCAGGTAGGGTATAGTAGCCAGTGTGATCTCCAAATGGCCCTTCTTCTCGTAGTGGCTCGGTTGGATCTATATAGCCTTCAATTACAATATCGGCATTAGCTGGAACTTCCAAATCACAAGTTTCGCACTGAATCATTTCAACAGATTTGCGACGTAGGTAGCCGGCCAGCAAAAACTCGTCGAGTCCGTCAGGCATGGGAGCGGTGGCGCAAAAAGGATATACAGGATCACCTCCCATAAACACTGCCACAGGCATACGTTCACCGTTCTCGTAATATCTTCGTCCATGTCGTGCTGCAACTTTTTGTAATTGCCAATGCATTCCGGTGGATTGGCTGTCGTATACCTGCATGCGATACATACCTAGGTTACGATCTCCTGTATCTGGATCACGTGTGACTACACATGGCAATGTAAGGAATCGCCCGCCATCAAGTGGCCAGCATTTTAAAATAGGTAAATTTAATAGTGTTGGGGGATCTAAAGAGATGCTATCTGGTTGGTTAATGTTTGGGGCACTTGGCCAAGGATTGTTTTGAGAAGCCTCTAATTCGAATCGATGAATCACTTCCTTGCATGGGCCGTTCTTAACTTTTTTTGGTCGGGCATGACGAAGTTCGAGTGCTCGATTAAGGAGAGTCACAGCATCTCGAAATCCAGTCGGTGGTTTAGCTTGGACGAGTGAACCTAATTTCGTCGCTACATCTTCGACACTATCCGCCCCGAGTGCCATGGCCATTCTTTTACTGGATCCCATAGTATTAATTGCCACTGGGATAGGTGAAATTTTGCCGTTAATTTTTGGTTTTTCAATATATAGAGCCTTGCCACCGCCTGGCTTTTTCATTTCTCGATCTGCGATTTCGGTTATCTCAAGTTCCGTCGCGATTGGAGTTTTTATGCGAATCAACTCTCCTGCGCTCTCGAGCGCATTCAAAAAATCTGCATAAGATTCGTAGGCCATATTTTTGGGATTTTGTTAACTAGGAAAATCGACAGTCCGCTGGGAGAATTAGCATTTAGTCTAAAAAAAGACGATGCTTATTCTGTTTAGGTTTAATTTTGTTTTATTGACTCGACTCCATTTGTTCAACGTCTACGATGTCTTCACCCTAGCGGTTTTCATCATTTGTCGTGAACTGTGTAAGGATAATTATATGAGTAGAAAACTAATGCAATTTGTAGTGCGCCTATTTGCTACTTTGTCTCTTGGCCTGACGCTTACTCAAGTCTACGCGAAGACTAAGCCTAACGTATTATTCATCTTCGCTGATGATCAATGTTTCGAGACTGTGGGTAATCTTGGCCTTACAGATATTGATACGCCTAATCTTGATCGCTTGGCTAAGCGAGGCATGCAGTTTACTCGCGCTTATAATATGGGTTCATGGAGTGGCGCGGTTTGTGTAGCTAGTAGGCATATGCTCATCACTGGACGGCATATATGGCGTGCTAAAAAGGCTCAGCAAGTCTTGCGCGGTGGGAAAAAAATGACTGATGCTCAAAAGAAAGCCCGTGAGTTAGAGTTTCGTAATCTATGGCCTCAGGTTATGACCAGAGCTGGTTATCAGACGTTTTTTACTGGTAAGTGGCATATATCTACTGCGGCAGATCGTGCGTTTGAAGTGACGCGTAACATTCGAGGTGGTATGCCAAATCAAACTCCTGAAGGTTACAATCGACCATTGCCAGATAAGAGCGATCCTTGGAGTCCTTACGATGTAAAGTTTGACGGGTTTTGGAAAGGGGGGAAGCACTGGAGTGAGATTGTAGGTGATGATGCTATGAGCTACATAGATGAAGCTAAAAAAGATAAGCGTCCGTTCTTTATGTATATTGCTTTCAATGCTCCGCATGACCCGCGGCAGGCTCCGAAGGAATATGTTGATCGTTATCCCTTGAGCCGAATTAAAGTACCAGAAAATTATCTTGCCGAATATCCTTATAAAGATGATATCGGCTGTAGCGCGAATTTAAGAGATGAAAAGTTAGGGCCTTTTCCTCGCACACATCATGCAGTTAAGGTACATCGGCGAGAGTACTATGCGATCATAGAGCATATGGATGCACAAATAGGGCGTATACTGGATGCTCTTGAACGTTCCGGACAGGTCGATAATACATATATTTTCTTCACAGCAGATCATGGTTTAGCCGTTGGACATCATGGGCTTTTTGGTAAGCAGAACTTATACGAACATAGTACACGAGTGCCTTTTATTGCAGTGGGGCCTGGAATAGCTGGTGGGGTAAAAGTTAATGAGCCAATTTATTTTCAGGATATAATGGCAACATCTATTGATATAGCAGACGCAAAGCGTCCTGATCAGGTAGAATTCCAAAGTCTAATG
>JAYZHR010000016.1:0-3989 GCA_036166355.1 Verrucomicrobiota bacterium
AAACGCCGGAAAAGCCAAAGTAGGAAAAGTTAATATTGACGACCACCAGCAGCTCGCCGTTCAGTATAACGTGCAGTCCATCCCAACTCTAATGGTGTTTAAGGATGGCCAGGTAGCAGAGCAAAAAGTGGGTGGTATGAGCAGAGCTGACCTGCAAGCCATGCTCGACAGTCACGCTTAATCGCGTGAATCTTCCCGGGAGGAATTATGGCCTCCCTAATTGAAACCCCTCGTAGCTACAGAAGGCGTTCAGAGTTTTATCACCAACTCAGCATGCTTCAGCAAGCTGGTGTTGGATTAAGCGATTCGCTACGGCAAATCAGCCCGCCCAGTCAGCGAGAGGCCAGGGAGATTAACGAAAGCATAGATCAACTCAACTCAGGAGCAACCTTCTCAGAATCACTCAGCGGGCGTTCTCGCTGGCTTCCTGATTTTGATCGAATGATGATAGAGGCTGGCGAAAAAAGCGGACGACTTGATGAATCACTCCGCATTCTTTCTCAACATTATGAGCACCGTTCAACTCTTATCCGGCAAGTACTACTTAAACTTGCCTATCCCCTACTCTTAACTCACCTAATCATCCTCATGCCAGGAATAATCGGCTTTGGCCAAGCACTTTTAGGAGTTGGCAATACCAGCTTACTGGGTGCGTTCTTTCCATCTATTGCAATTCTTTCCATCAGTTATGGTTTTGTTTTTTTGCTGCTCTATTTAGCTCAAGCGAATCGAGGCTACACCATGAGGTCAATGCTGGAAAAAATCTGGCATTTTATTCCCGGCTTTGGAAATGCATTGAAGGAAGTCAAACTCGCAAGACTAGCATTCTCGCTCCAAGCATTGCTTAACGCCGGCGTAACAGTCCGTGAAGCATGGATAAACGCAGCCAATGCATCCGGCTCCCCCTGGCTCGCATCACTTGTAAATAGCTTTATATATCAGATTGATACCGGTCTAACACCTGCCGAAGTTATTCAGAATCAAAGGGAATTCCCAAAAATGTTTTGCGACTTATACAGTACTGGAGAGGCTTCGGGTCAACTCGATGACTCGCTCCAAAGGCTAGCCAAATATTATCAAGACGAAGGTTTGCGACACCTAATTACAGCTTCAAATATTGCAACTGCAATAGTGTATATGGCCGTTGCAATCAGTGTGGCATTTATAGTCATTAGTTTTTGGCTCAATTATTACGGCTCAATTTTAAACTCGAACTGACATTCCCGCTTTGCCAAGCGCTTATTCAAACGCTAGTCTTCGCACATGGATTCGTTGTTAAAATTATTACGCGAAAACGCAGCACTATCCACTGAGGATTTATCTGGAATGTTAAGCCTTTCTGAGGAAGAGGTGCGCACAAAAATCCGTCAGGCTCAAGCCGACGGCATTATTCTCGGTTATCAAGCCATACTTGGAGATGACGCTTCTGAAGACAATGGGGTTCAAGCTGTAATAGAGGTAAATCTTACTCCTGAACGAGATGGCGGCTTCAATCGACTGGCCCATCGAATCGCCAAATACGATGAAGTTAGTTCCTGCTATCTAATGTCTGGAAGCTACGATATTCTCGTTATTGTAGACGGATCAAACCTGCGGCAAGTAGCTTCGTTCGTCTCGGAAAAATTGGCCACTATTCAAGGAGTCACTTCAACTGCAACTCACTTCCTTCTAAAGCGATATAAAGAAAATGGCGTTATGATTGGGGGTGAAGAGGAAGCTGATAAACTCGCCGTTAGTCCTTGAGTCCGTAAAACTCTGAGGCAACCCCACCAAAAAACTTCTCTTTTTCATTGGCTGAAAATTGGCCGATATACTCTTCAACCAATCCGTAAACTTGACCGTAACTTCCAGCTAATTTGCAGACTGGCCAATCAGAACCGAACATCAATCTATCTATGCCAAACGATTCAAAAACTATATCCAAGTAGGGAGAAAAATCACTCAGTTCCCAACTCGACCAATTCGCCTCCGTAATTAAACCTGAAACTTTACAAGTCAAGTTCTCGAAACCAGCAAGTTCTCGAATATGATTATTCCATGGAGAAATCCCACCATCCTTGACCAGCGGCTTAGCTATATGGTCCAAAACAAAGGGCTGATCTGGAAACTGCTTCACTAATTCTATCGCAGCCGGAAGTTGCTTAGGGAAAACCAGTATATCATACCTTAAATTGAATGAGTTTAATTTACTGATTCCCCGGATGAATTCAGGTAATAGCATGAACTTCTCATCAGGTTCATCCTGAACAACATGACGCACTCCAACAAACTTTGGATGAGATGCAAATTCCGACAACTGATCCTCCACACTATCTGACCGCAAGTCCACCCATCCGACAACTCCCTTTACAACGTCACTCCTGTCGGCTAAATCCAAAAGCCAACGCGATTCATCAAGGGATTGACGAGCCTGAACGGCAACAGAACCATCTATTCCCAACCTATCAATCTCAACTTTCAAGTCCTCTGGAAGGTGATCAGATCGAATTACTGACAATTCATCTGTCATCCAAGGATATTGCTCTGAATCGTAAATCCAAAAATGCTGATGTGAATCAATCCTCATAAAATACAGTCACCGCAAAAAGAGTCCTAGATCAATTCGAGTACGACAAGAGTATTTACCATTCCACCTACTTGGTTAGTAATTCAATGATCTGAGAATTTTGATTTATTTCAGCAAAATCTAGAGCACTTAACTCCTTGAATTTTAATTCACGATCAGCACCTGCCGATAAAAGAAGCTTAACGATTTCAACATTTTCAGACTGGACAGCAATATGAAGTGCCGTTAGCCCTGAATTATTTAAAGACGATGTTTTAGCATCTAAATTAACTTTTCGATTTATTAGGGCTTCTACAACCTGAACATCATTAGCAATTACTGCAGTATGAAGAATCGTTAATCCAAGACCCTGTACCTGATTTAACTGCCTTAGGCTATATGCGTTAATCCTTGCAAGCGAATCTTTCTGATTACTCAAAACAATGTCATTTTGAATCGGAGATTTGCAGCCGCAAAAGATTAATATAATTATTGTGGCTAATGTAGTACTACGATCAACAGACATTAATTAATCAAAGCAAACAATCGACTTCCAGTACGCATGACTATTGAATTATCAACAATTGCCACCCCATAAACTGGCCCCTTGATATCCAATTTATTGCTGTAAACTTCTACAGGCTCTTCACGATCATTCCTCAAGACTACCGTGCTCCCTTCCTTGCAAAAGAAATAAACCAATCCATCCACCGCAACAGGAGTAGCCCAGCAGCTACTAGGCAACCTATGATCCCATAACTTTTTTCCTGTCTTTATATCGTTACAAGAAACCACTCCAGCACGATTGACATAATAAACATTCTCACCGGCAAGTAATGGAGAACTCATACTGGATGTTGCATCTTCAGCTGTCCATTTAATCTGATCCTTACTTATTAAGCCTTTTTGATTCTTGGGAAGTGCAATAGATGAAGGTTTTTCCGAAGAACCTACAAGGATTAATTTATCAGTTAAAGTAGCAGAAGGAATTGTATTTTTTTGGACTCCTTCGTATACCCATACTTGCTCTCCATCGTCAAGGCTAACACCTTCCACAATACCATTAGAACTAATAACAATTTGATTAGGTGAAACGTTTAAATCAATAACAGGGGTAGACCAAGAAACCCGTTTTTCACGATTTTTTTTCCAAACGTTTCCTCCTGTTTTTTTATCGATTTTTAATAGATAACCTTCAGCTGAATGATCTATTAGAAGAACAAGGTGTTTATTCGACTGAACCAACGATGTTCCAACACCGTGGTTTCCTTCGAATGCACCGTATTCTTCTGTTATTGATCTTTCCCAATGTATGTCGCCTTCATGAGAAATAGCCATCAGCAAACCAGTTTCAAAAAAACAATAAACCCCATATTCATCAACACTCGGAGTAGGCGATCCCTTTGATATATACTGGCTAACTTTTTGTAGGTTTTCGTTTTTA
>JAYZHR010000017.1:0-4519 GCA_036166355.1 Verrucomicrobiota bacterium
GAATCCACTCGTGATGCTTCAAGCCATTTCTTCATCGACTACTTACCAAAAGGAACCTACGTCTTTGAATATCCGGTGAAAATTTTTCACCGTGGACGTTACCAGACCGGAATTGCAAATATTCAAAGCATGTATGCTCCAGAATTCAACAGCCACAGCGCTAGCCAGTGGCTGTAATTAAAATAGAAACCATCTACTTGAGATGTGCTATGATAAAATATCATGCACAATCTCACCGTGAACATCAGTGAGACGAAAATCACGACCGCCGTATCGATAAGTCAAACGCTCATGGTCTAGGCCAAGCAGATGCAGAATCGTGGCATGCAGATCATGAACATGAACTTTGTTTTCAGTCGCATAATAACCGTAATCGTCTGTAGCCCCGTAACGGAGACCACCCTTAACCCCGCCACCGGCCATCCACATGGTAAAGCCCTCAGGATTATGATCACGCCCATCGGTATTTTGCGCTGTAGGTGTTCGGCCAAATTCACCACCCCAGATCACCAGAGTGTCATGTAACATTCCAAGCGATTTCAAATCCTTCAGTAATCCTGCTATCGGTTGATCAACTTCGGCACAATTTCGCTCAAGGCAAAATTTCATATTGCTATGCTGATCCCATTGTTCCTGTGGCATACGATCCTGACTGTGAGTTACCTGAATAAATCGAACTCCCCTCTCAGCAAACCGACGTGCCAAAAGACATTGGAGCCCGAAATTATTACTCTGCTTTTTATCTATGCCATAAAGTTTTTTTGTAGCCGATGACTCACCAGAAACATCTAGAACTTGAGCACTTTCACGCTGCATTCGAAATGCCAATTCAAATGAGTGGATGCGGCCTTCAAGGGCGGTATCAGGACCAGTCTCCAAGAGCTGGCTTTCATTTATCTCACGAAGCAATTCAAGCTGTAGGGACTGTTGATCACGATTAAGACGTTTGTTTTTGGTAAAACGAAAACGAGCGTTTTCAACAGGAGCATTCGGATAACCGGGCGTTCCCAAAGAAATACCGTGGTATGCAGCCGGCAAAAATGCAGACCCATAATTATATACTCCTCCATGCAGACTAGTAGGACATATGGTAACAAACCCAGGAAGATTTCGATTCTCAGTGCCTAAACCATAATTGATCCATGAACCCATACTTGGTCTAATGAAATTATCACTACCTGTATGAAGCTTGAGTAACGCTCCACCATGAGCTGCATTGGATCCATACATCGAGTTGATGAATGTAATGTCATCAACACAGGTGGATACATGTGGAAACAGACTGCTAACCTGCATCCCGCACTGGCCTCTCGGGGCAAAATCCCAATGTGACTTCAATAAATTCTCTGTAGTTGAAAATTGGACACGTGGCTTTGCGAAAGGTAACGGCTTTCCATGATCACGAGTCAACATTGGCTTTTGATCAAAGGTATCAACCTGCGACGGTCCACCATGCATAAAAAGGAAAATTACACGCTTTGCCTTCGGTTCAAAATGTGGCCGCTTTGGAGCTAGAGGGTCGGACTTGACTTTGGCTAGTCCGGATTCTGCAAGCAATGACATCAGTGCAAGATTGCCAAAACCAGTGGCTGATCGTCGCAGTAATTCACGTCGACTAATTTGTCCGTTACTCAAAGGCATACTCATTAGTTGAGATATAAAAAATGATTTGATTGAAGCAATACCTGGCAATATGCAGCCCAACTTTTCTGATCTCTCTCAACCATCGCTAGTGAATCCGGAAGCGATCGCCCAAATCGATCAATAAAATTTAAAGCCGATGCACGCTCTGCACTTGTTGGCACTCGACCCAAAGTAGTCTCATAAAGAAAATCGACTCTAGCCCCGGGCGAACCGCTACTATGCTTGGCCAAGGCGTCCGCCTGCTGCATTAACCATTCATTATTGAGAAAAAATAGTGCCTGAGTGGCTACTGTTGTTGCATTACGCCTTCCGGTAGTAGTACCCGGATCAGGAAAATCAAACGCATCAAACAAGTCATAAACCTGCGTCCGATGAACTGGCACATAAAGTGCGCGACGTGTAATTTTGCGATAGATCTTCTTGTTATTCTCAAGATCTTCCGATGTAGGATCCTGCGTTTTAACTTGGGCTGCGAGGCCACCCATTTGCAGATCCAGCCTGCCAGAAAGCTGCAAAAGACTATCGTGAATCACCTCAGCCTCCATGCGATGACGATTCATGCGCCAAAGCCAACTGTTCTCAGGATCAACTTCAACAGCAATAGGATTGGCAGAAGTGCTCATCATGTATGTACTAGATCTAAGTATCAACCTGTGAAGATGCTTAAGTGACCAACCACTGAGAATTAGCTCAGAAGCCAACCAATCAAGTAGTTCCGGGTGTGTCGGCTGACTACCACGAATTCCAAAATCGTCAGGAGTCCTTACCAATCCTTTACCAAAGTGCCAGTGCCATACCCGGTTAGCAATCACTCGAGCTGTCAATGGGTGCTCTCTATCAGTTAACCATTGGGCCAACTTTAAACGACCACTGGTCTCATCAACAACTCGGTAACGATCACTAAAATTAAACGGCATCGGAACGCCACGAGGCACTTTCTCCCCCAAGGTGAGGTAGTCCCCTCTGATATGGACAGATAAGTCTTCAATCTTCCGATCTTCAACAGCCATCGCCTTGGGCAACTTAGGCATTGCCTTCTCCAAAGCAGCCAAGCGTTCTCGGTTAATCTTGATTTTATCACGAACGGCTGCATCAAAATGAACCTCGATATTTTTCGGTAAAACGAATGGCCCCTTTTTATCAAGTAAAAATGATAAAAGCTCTTTTTGATCTGGAGTCGCGTTCGCTAAATCCCAACCCCAAGCCTCGTCAACTAATGCGTGGTAGTGATCCGCAACTGATTTTAAGGAATTAGGCGTGAATCCATTGAACCAATCCCAAACCAAAGCGAAATCATTTGGCTGTTCTTGCCCCAAAGGACGACAAAGCTCAGAACGATTCTCATTTGCCAAACGCTTGGCTTCAGCAAAAAATGAGCGCCTCGGCAACTTGGCATATTCAAGCCATATTTTAAAAAGCGGATTATTCTCCTGTTCAGCAGCGATCAGAAGATCTGCCCAGTTTTTCAAGATACTAGGAACGAGGTTCTCCTCTGAAGCAATTTGATTCAAATCACGTGGGGCCCAACTCTCGTCAACGTCGACAAGTTCACTGGATTTTGACAATGGGGCTTTGATGATAAGAACCTTATCAATGTGCGACATCATCGGCTCTGATTGAATCCGCAAAACATGTTTACCAGCCTTAAATTGATATACGCCTTCTACTATCCATTTCTGGTGTTCTGGCTGCCAACCACCCGTGGTTTCACGGATTGCTTCAGGCTGGATAACCTTGCCATCCATCAATATTTGCCCCGGACGCGCAAGGTTTGCAGCATAACGAAGCTCAATCTGATAATTACCAGTAATTGGTAAGTCTATGTCATATTCAACAAAATTCTTCTGCCCTCCTGGATCACTAATAATGCCTATATCTTTCCCGTATTGAGATCTATCGATCGTTACATTACCTCTGTCAAAATTTTCCGCCTCAAAAAGCAAACCCTTACTCTTAATGGGGTTCTTCATCACACTTGGTCCAAGTGGCTCAGGTTCCCCAATTAACCGTCGTCTATATATGACTTCATTGGCTCCAAGCATATATTTAGCCACATCCTGTCGGACCTTGGTTTGGAGTTTTTCGCGAGCATCTCGATTAATCGCCTCATTACCACTTTTAATCTGAGCAACCTCTCCCCGAACCTTTTTAAGCGCATCCATTTCACTAGCAGTACCAACTTCACGTTCATGCCATCTAGCCACAATGTTGTAATGTTCCATGGTGTATGTGCTCTTAAAGATACCAGCCATTGAGTAATAGCTTTTTGTCGAAATTGGATCGAACTTGTGATCGTGGCATCGCGCACAACCGATACTAAGCCCCATGAAAGCCTTTCCAATTGTATCGATCTGCTCGTCAATAATGTCCATTTCCATTTTGCGAGGATCAGGTTCAGCCAATATTTTTGTCCCGATCACAAGAAATCCGGTAGCTATAATACGCCGCCGAATTGATTCAGAATCATTATCCATTGGCATTAAATCTCCGGCAATCTGCTCCTGAACAAACTCACTGAATGGCTGATCACGGTTTAGGGCATCCACAACATAATCACGGTATTTATTAGCATTAGGAAAATAGAGGTTTTCATCACCTCCATTTGAGTCACCATACCGTGCCACATCAAGCCAGTGACGCCCCCAACGCTCACCATATCGAGGTGAAGCAAGTAAACGATCGATGACAGTTGACCAAGCATGCACGGAAGCATCAGCCTCAAAAGCTCGTAGCTCTTCCAAGGAAGGCAGAAGACCCGTTAGGTTAACAGTGAGTCGTCTAAGTAAATCTAGTTTCGAAACCGGTACCCCAGTGGCCAACCCAAACGACTACACATTATCTAAAATAAAATTATAAACAGGCGACTCTAAACACC
>JAYZHR010000018.1:0-17909 GCA_036166355.1 Verrucomicrobiota bacterium
AAAGTAGTCTTTCAGGAAATAACAAGAGTGGGAAAATTAAAGCTCAGGAGCCTGTCGTTTCCAGTGAAGGGAATATTGAGGGATTAACTGGACGTGAAGGGTTTGACAACTTAGTGGTTGATCGTGAAATGTTCGCAGCTCAAACCGGTTATTTTGGATTTGATCGCACCGAACTTAAATCAGAAGATGCAAACAAAGTGGTTGCCGTAGCTGAAGCACTTTCTAATAGTCCAGAGAACAAAATTTTAGTAGAAGGCCATTGTGATGAGCGTGGGACAGAAGAGTATAACCGTGCGCTTGGAGAACGGCGCGCCTTAAGTATTCGAGACATTTTGGTAGAAAAGGGGATATCCCCAGATCGCATAAGAACTATGACTTTCGGTGAAGATCGGCCCGCCGATCCAAGCCTATCGGAAACAGCCTATCGCCTTAACCGACGTGGTGAATTTGTGCTGCTGACGCCCAAGTCGGGCAACTAATAAATAACCCCCACCAACCCATTAACCGGGAGTTGGCTCTTTACAACAAAAAAAATACGGCTAGGTTTTCTGGCCATTCTTAATATATATGACAACTCATCTTCAACTGGCATTCGGTGGGCTTGGCCCATGGGAAATCATACTGATTCTCGCCGTCGTTTTGGTTCTTTTTGGAGCCAAAAAACTACCTGAGCTGGCTAAAGGCATGGGGCAAGGAATAAAGGAATTCAAAAAAGCATCTAAGGATGTAAACAACGAGCTCGAGAGAGCAATGGATGACACTCCTTCCTATACTCCTCCCCCCGCTGCACAGCTTACCGAGGAAACTTCTGAAAAATCTCAAAACGAAGACGATTCCAAGAAGAGCGCCTAGGATTAAAACTAACGCCTAAATCTTGGCTTTGAATCATGCCCAAGGAGACTGAGGGAGCGTCTTCGGCGCCGGAAAATAATCCCGACCGCCAACCAGATCGTCCCGATTATTCCCAAGAGCAAACTCAGCCACAGCATTCGACCGAACCAAATACGGGCGATGCTGAAGGCGAGAAGCTTGATCAGACAGAGGCCCCTTCTGTTACTAACAAGGAGAAAACCGATATCTCTAAATATTCAGATGATCCTGATTATCTAGAAGATCCAAAAGAAGAACAGGAATGGCATCATGATGATCCTTATCACCACGATTATGAACATGAAGACCACCATGCTCATGATCATCATCACGATGATCCTTATTACCACGCCCATGAAGAGTATCAAGGAGAGGCCCCTCAATCGACTTATTCCTCAGTCCCAGTTCCTCGTTCCGAAGAATTCGATGGAGGCAATGGAGGCAATGACCATGAACCGGATCTAGATGAGGACGGCAGCGAATATGGGGGCCCTATTAAATCCTTCCTTGAACACATGGAAGATTTACGCTGGGTGCTTATTCGGTGTGTTGCCGCACTAGGCGTTGCAATGGTCGCCTGTTTAGCAGGAGCACCCATTATTGTCGAATTCCTGTCTCGCCCCCTTAATGAAGCAAAACAGTTTCTAACTGAAAATCGAAAAGATTCACTGCTTGAAGAAAGCAAAAGTGAAATCCTAATCCGGTTAACCGATGAGGAAGTATTCCGCATTCCGGTTGAAACGAACTTGTTAGATGAAGCATATCGAATGCTAGATCTAACGAATAATTCAAGTGAGCAATCATTTAATCTTAAGCCCATGGTTCAAGATGGAAAATTGCAATTACTTCTTCAGCCTGAAACCAATAAATTATTATCCTCCGACCAATCGACCAGAGCAGGGCCAGAACTCAAATCGATGAGTCCGTTAAGCGGATTTCTTGTAGCACTTCAGATGGCATTTTACGGAGGTATCATGCTAGCTCTGCCATTTATATTATTTTTTCTCGGGCAATTCATCTTTCCTGCCTTGCGGCTAAAAGAAAAAAAATATCTTTGTATTGCGGTAGTCATAGGCGGTGGATTGTTCTTTTGTGGAGCTGCTTTTTGCTACTTCTTATTGATGAAGATTGCACTCAGTACAGCAGCTCTTTTTGCAGAATGGTTACAATTTGGTGCTGATTTATGGAGAGCAGAAGATTACATCAAGTTCGTCTGTAAATTCATGATTGGAATGGGGCTAGCCTTCGAATTACCCGTAATCATCCTGCTTTTGGTGAAAATTGGTGTCCTAGACTATAAAAAGTTAGCTAAGTTCCGGATGTACTGGGTTGTAATCAATCTTGTTCTGGCCTCGGTACTCACACCTCCGGATATAGTCACCCAAGTTTTGATGGCGCTTCCTATGCAACTATTCTATGAATTAAGTGTTTTCATCGCCTGGATATGGTATCGAAGAGACAAAAAACGACAAAAAGAACTAGAAAAAGAGAGTGAAAAATAAGTCCAAATGTCTTTACAGCGACCATTTTTTTACTAGTCTGCCCTTCGCTTTTTGATCAGACCAATGCTAAAAATTGCAAAAAAAACCGCTCTTATCGCCCTGATTACTGTTTTTTCCGTGGGTTGTGCTGGGCCAGAAAACAAGCTGGGCCGTGGAGTCCGCAATTTCAGCGAATTCACTCGCTTAGGCGAATTCAACCGCTCAGTTGAACAAACAGCACTTTGGGATGGCCCTCAGCATGCCTATACAACAGGAGTAATCCGAGGCTTGAGTCGTACTATGGCTCGCACTGCAATTGGCGCAGCTGAAATTGTAACTTTTGCCGTTCCCACTCCTGATTATGAACCTTGGTTGCAGGGCGCAACAGTTTATCCTGACCCATCAGTAGCTACCCTTGATTATCCTTGGGGTGGAATGGTTTTGCCTGATGATGCACTTTTCCCTGCCAGCTATACTCCCGGTTTATGGGATGACGGCATTTTTCACCCAAATTCAGCTATAGGATTTGGCGGCGGCGATGTTGCTCCATTCCTCCCTGGAAGCAGATTTAAGGTCTTTGACCACTAAGCTATAATCTATAAATTTACACGGCGCCCGCTACTTAGGCTGGCGCTTTTTTTGTGACTTGAAACTCACGCAAAAAACCCACTGTAAGATCAATCTCCTGCTCAACGTTATCGGTCTCCGAAGCGATGGATTTCATGAGTTGGAAATGCTGATGATGCCTGTGCCTATTTTCGACTCACTTGAGATTGAACTAACAGAATCGGGAATTGAGTTAACTTGCAATGATCCCAACATTCCCAGTGACTCTAATAACCTCGTATATAGAGCAGCCGAACTATTTAAATCCAAAACCTGCATTTCAGCTGGAATTCGAATTCATCTTGAAAAAACTATCCCAGCAGAAGCGGGGCTAGGTGGTGGCAGTGGGAATGCAGCTGGAATATTGCTCGCTCTTAACAAACTGCACAAAAACCCGCTTAGCCAAGAAGTCTTGCAAGAAATCGCCAGTTATTTGGGAAGTGATGTGACTTTCTTTTTGCAAAACCGCCCAGCAATTGCAAAAGGAAGAGGAGAAAATATTAAGCCTATTGGTGAATTTAGTGCACTTGATGGGAAGTCTCTTCTTCTAATTCGCCCAAGGTTTGGGATATCCACACCATGGGCGTACAAAAATTTAGCTCAGTTTCCTTCTGCAAAGAATCGTCCACTTGGACAAGCTGAAGAGTTGGCATCGGAGTTAGCAAATGGGAACCTAATTAAATCCTATGAAAAATTTTATAACTCTCTTGAACTCCCGGTTTTCAACAAATTTCCATTGATAAAACTAATGAAGGAATATGCTCTAAACCATGGTGCGGAAAGTGCACTGATGTGCGGAAGTGGCTCTACAGTATTTATAATTTGCTCTAATAAAAATGATTCCGAATCACTCGGTGAATCGTTTAAATCAAATTTTGGCCCACTTGCAATGGCCAAAACTGTCACACTGCCTGGGGATTTCAATTACGATTGAAAACTTTCCCATAGGCAACCGGATCAAACCTTTTATTCTTTTCCATGGGGACAGGAGCTTTAGTAGCCAAACGCCAAGCCTTCAATATGGCATGCATTTGAGCTGCCCTGCCAGCCTCGCTTTTGACTAAGTTTTTTTCTTCACCTAAATCATTTTTAAGATTGTATAGCTCAAGTGCCCCTTCCTCAAAGTATTCGATTAATTTCCAGTCTCCCACTCTAACAGCTCCACAAGGAGTAGTCCTAAACGGGCCATGCCGCTTTGTATACCCCTGTAAATAAGCGGGGAAATGCCAATATATCGCCTGCCGAAATAATTTGGTTTTTGAATTGTTTAGGAGAGGCATCAGGCTAACACCATCTAAACGAACTTCCACTGGAAGATTAGTTTGTGTCGCCTCTAGTATTGTCGGATACAAGTCAATGCCTATTACTGGTTCATCACAAACTGTCCCAGGCCTAACCATCCCTGTCCAGCGAATAGCCATAGGCACCCTTATCCCACCCTCATAAAGCATTCCTTTGGAACCTCTCAGAGGCGTATTTGAAGTCACTCCCCCGTGCCCTCCATTATCCGAGGTGAATATGACAATCGTATTATCAGTAAGGTCCAGACGATCAAGAGTGTCCAGCACAGTTCCTATGCTATCATCCATGCTCTCAATCATTGCAGCATACTTAGCATTATTTTGCTTATCTAAGACTGGTTTTTTTTTGTATTTCTCTGTTAATGATAACTTGGCTTGAATGGGAGTATGGACAGCATAGTGGGTTAGATAGAGGAAAAACGGACGGTCCCTGTTCGATTCAATAAATTTAGCAGCTTCCTTGCCTAATCTATCTGTTAAATACTCTCCTTTATTAGAATTCTCAAGGTTGGGATATTTGTATGGACTGTGATAACCGCCACCGCTTGGACTTCCCCACTCTCTTCCAGCAATATTAATGTCAAAGCCTTGCTTTGTAGGATCCTTCCCTAAATGCCACTTGCCCATTGTTGCCGTTCTATATCCTCCAACTTTGAGCGCCTCAGCCAAGGTAATAAATTCATCACGCAAAATAGTCGTATTTTTGACAGGTATAACCTTGCGATAAGCAGCTTTGCCTCGATCAGAGTTCGCAACTGTATAAATCCCATGCCGAGGGGAATAAAGGCCTGTCATCAGTGAAGCTCGACTAGGGGCACAATTAGGCCCATTTGAATATGCACTCTGGAAGTTAACTCCTTCCCTCGCAATACGGTCAGCATGCGGCGTCTCATAATACTTGGAACCATTGAATCCCACATCGCGCCACCCATAGTCATCAATGTATATCAAAACTATATTTGGCTTGGATGAGACTGATGAAACAAAACAAAAAGTTCCAAGGATCAAAAAGAGCGCCCTAATTTTCCTATACATACTCAACTCAAAGTATCCCTAAAGCCACACTCAGCCAAGCGGTGTTTTTCCTACTAGATTATAACAAAAAATCAAACATTAGTGCCGGATAGGTTAGCCATTTCATTCGCCTTATCTTTTTATGTGTTGCGTCAAAAAACCGAGGCTGACCATTCACGGGCAAGCCATCTATCCCAATGCGGACTGCCTTTTTATTAATACGAGATTTAATCGATTTCAAAAGATCATAAGCCAGATCTTTAGAATTAAATTCCACAGCAACCTCTGTATTAAAAAATTCTGATCTTGGATCGATGTTAAAAGACCCAACTATTCCTACGCCTGCCTTTTCGAAAACTATGCTTTTGGAATGAAGACTTAATCCTTGTTGAAGATTTTGAGCTCCTGAAAATTCATAAATCTCTATCCCCATGGAAAGATAAGCTGGCTTCCTGTATTGATAAACAGCTTGAACCAGCAAATTCTCTGTTGAATTAATTGAATTAGTTAAAACTACTACACGCACTCCTCGGGCCAAAGCCTTACTAAGAACCTTATGAGTTCGGCGAGTTAGAATGAAATAGGGGGATTCTATCCATATTTTTTCTCCAGGCACGGCCTGTTGAATACGATTGGTAATATGAAATACAGTATTTTGTTCTCTTAATTTGCGGCCGCCTGGATCCGTTAGAAAACGAATAGAATCTACTGGTTTGAGATGTTTTTCCCAATCAATATCCCTAAAACCATCCTTTCCTTTTCTAGGCAACTGCAAACTTTTCCACGCAACATCTAGTTGCTCTCCTGCTCTATTTAAATCCCTTCGGAAAATCATTCGATGCAAGGGAGGAGGGGCCCGACGGCGACTAAAAGGCATACCAATTGGTGTTTGCTTCTGTTGAACTAAACAACGATAGCGCCCTATATAAACTGGAGATACTAGTTTGCTGTCCCAAATAGACATAAAATAATCGTTTGCTAATAACGCTGTCTCCCCTTCCACCAAAATGTCGCGATCTACTCGATTGCGGTTTGTTTGATGCAAATCAAAATAAGTGTCATCTATATTTCTCCCCCCTGTTATCAGTCGTGTCCTGTCAGTAATGAACAATTTATCGTGTAAACGGCGGTTGTGCCTTAGCGGCATTAGAGGGTTAAAGGGATGAAATACCCGAATTTCAACTCCTTCATTAATGAGATGAGCGCACATTGACTTAGAAATCTGATTAAACATCGCATCGACTAGCAATCTGACCTTTACACCTCGTCTTACAGTATCTCTAAGTACCGCCAACCCATATATTGCAGAAATATCACCTTCTCCTCCTATAGAATAATAAGCGATATTCAATTCACTTTTAGCCTTAGTAGCTAAATCATAGCGGGCCAAAGCGGCATCAACAGGATCATTAAGTAAACAAATACTGTCCGCCTTTACCAAAGGCCCTAGTGGTAAGCTTGAAGCCAACAAAGAACATTTAATGAAATGATTAAACGCTCTAGATGAAAAAAAACTTGAAAAGAAAGTTTGCATGATGGCTTCCGCCTATCGACAAACAATTAAAACTAATAACGTTAGTTAGGTTTAATCATATTTACCGGCTGCACCCACTCATCATATTGTTCTGCAGTCAGAAGGTCTAAATTTATCGCAGCTTCTTTTAAAGTTGTTCCTTCTACAAAAGCCTTTTTTGCAACCTTTGCAGCATTATCATAACCAATGTGGGGGTTTAAGGCAGTGACAAGCATTAGAGAGCTCTCCATTAAGTCTTCGATCCTCTGCAAGTTGGGCTCGATTCCTGAAACACATCTATCAGTAAAACTGCGACAAGCATCTGCAAGTAATTCTGTCGATCGCAATACATTAAAAACTATCATAGGCTTAAAAACATTTAGTTCAAAATGACCATTACTTCCTCCAATGCTTACCGCAACATGATTTCCCATTACTTCTGCAGCTACCATCGTTAGAGCTTCACACTGTGTCGGATTTACCTTTCCAGGCATAATAGAAGATCCTGGCTCATTTGCTGGTAAATTTAGCTCACCTATTCCGCTCCGAGGCCCTGATCCTAGAAAACGAATGTCGTTGGCAATTTTCATTACGGCAACTGCAACAACATTCAAGGCGCCCGAGACTAAAACCAAGGCATCATGGGCCGCCAGTCCTGCGAACTTATTTGCCATTGTAGTAAAAGATTTGCCCGTTAATCCGCTTACTTCCTCTGCAAATTTTTCTGCAAATCCAACAGGAGCATTTAATCCCGTACCCACAGCGGTCCCTCCTTGAGCTAATTCAAGTAAATTGGAAAGTGTGCTTTTAACCCCAGAAATAGAAGCATCAATCTGAGCGGCATATCCTGAGAACTCCTGACCTAATGTTAATGGTGTTGCGTCCTGTGTATGTGTTCTTCCAATTTTTATGATTCCGGAAAAAGCTTCAGATTTTTTCTGTAATTCTTCTTTAAAATGGAACAAAGATGGCAGAAGTTTATCCTCAATTTCAATCAACGCTGATATATGCATCGCTGCCGGAAATGTATCGTTTGAAGACTGGCTACAGTTAACATGGTCATTTGGATGTACGATAGATTTTCCGCCTAGCTTCCCGCCCAACAACTCACCTGCACGATTTGCAATGACCTCGTTAGCGTTCATATTAGATTGTGTTCCAGAACCCGTTTGCCAAACAACCAATGGGAAGTTGTCATCAAATTTCCCATCAATAATCTCTTGAGCCGCCTCAACGATAGCCTGACCAATTGTTGGATCTAACTTTCCGAGTGAAATATTAGCTAAAGCTGCAGATTTTTTTTGAATACCCAATGCTCGAATTAACTGAATTGGCATAACATCATTGCCTATTGGAAAATTTTCTATGCTGCGCTGAGTTTGAGCTCCCCAATATTTTTCAATTGGAACCTCAATTTCGCCCATCGTATCTTTCTCAATTCTTACTTTACTCATTTTCTTTTACTAAATTTATTTTATGTATTTTCTAAATTGTCTTTGGTTTGACGCCTTAAGCAAGTTTTCCATTTCATTCAGACTATCATTGATCATATGAATAAAATTCTCACAGTTACAAACTGAGCCTCCAAGGCTAATTACTGTTTCCCGTTCCGCGAAATCATTTGTAACTGCAAGGATTTCACCGTACGGCTTCATCAAATGCGCTACCCTCTCAATAACTTGGTCTGCCGTCTGTCCTTTTTTTGAAAATAAGATTTCTATACCGTTTTTTGCTGTCTCAGGCTTCGGGGTGCCAGAAGGTGCGCCTGCCCCATCAAAAATAACGGAAACCGGCGTCCCAGAAGCATCTTGATATTGAGTAAGCACCGATACTAAAGCGTCCCGCGCATAAAATGAATGACGAGGCTTGCCTGGGGCAAGCTCGGGCCATTGATGCAGAAGGCTGTATCCGTCGACCAGGATACGAACAGTACTCATGCGGCAAATTTACTGCTTATGCCGTACTTGGCCAAGCGCTTGGTTTAATGGTAGTTTGGCCACCGCCGATATGCCTATATACGAATACGAGCTTTGCGATGACAAAGGTGACTGCAAACCGTGTGGAGGCCCAGGATTCACTCTTCGCCGACCTATTTCAGCAAAACCACTGGAAAACTGTCCTGCCTGTAAAAGGCCAGTTAAAAAAATCATCTCTAGTTTTAATACCCCCACATATCTCAAGCCACTATCCATTAGCGATGCGAAAAAAGCAGGATTTACTGTCTTAAAAAAATCAAGCAAAGGCGAATATGAACGTCAGTAGCCTATAATTAATAATTTAAATTGAACAATTACTGGAGCCTGACAGTCATACATTACAGTGACTTGTGCAAATTTGTCCTAGGCATTTTTGCTCATCAGATAGAGATAGCTTTTAGTCACAGGAGGTTGGTTTGGTTGTTTGGGTTAACGGGCACCTTAAGGTGCCCGTTTTTCCTATTAAACATCAATTCTTACTAGCCCTATATAAACGATCACGGACTGCATCCCATTCACTGTCTGACGGAAGCGATTGAATCAGAATAGTTTCTGCACCAGCCTGATCACAATGATTCAATATATCGTAAATTTGCTTTGCATAACCTTCCACCGAACTTGAAATTTCATGCCAAGTATCGTGTTCCCAATAATCTGGCGCTGATTCACGGGCAATCACGTGCGTTCCTTTCTCAGCCTTACTTAACGAATCCTGCCAAGGTTCTTGTGCTAAAATTACTCTAGCTCGCGGCGAATAATGACGCTGAAGCTGGCCAGGACTTTTAATTTTTTCGCCTTCCTTTAATGCAGATGATAATTGAACTTCTCCCAAAACATCCTGCAATTGAGTCATACTAATAATCCCCAAGCGCAAAATTTTCGGGATATCTTCTGTTAAATCTAAGACTGTTGATTCTATCCCAATTTGGCATGCGCCTGCATCAAGTATCAGTGGGATTCGTCCACTAAGTTGATCTGCAACATGCTGAGCTCTAGTCGGGGAAACTCGGTTGGAAAGATTTGCACTTGGAGCTGCCAGAGGAAATCCACATAGCTCTATAATTTCTTTCATTAACGAATGGGATGGGCAACGCACTGCAACTGTCTTACCGCCGGCTGTTACAATATCAGGAATCTTTTCTGCCTTGGCAAGGACCATGGACAGTGGGCCGGGCCAAAATTTCTCTGCCAAGCTACTGGCTACATCTGGCCAAGTTGAAACACATTCTTTTGCCATCTCAACAGAGGATACATGAACTATAAGAGGGTTATTTGAAGGCCTGCCCTTTACAGCAAAAATACGAGCTACGGCCTCCTTAGAAAATGCATTGGCAGCTAGGCCATAAACTGTTTCAGTCGGAATCGTAACCAGCTGTTCTTTGACAAGTAAGCTCTTTGCTTGCCCAATAGCATTAGAATCCGATGCAGTACGGATTTCTGTGTCGAATTGGAGCCCGACAGGATCGGTCACGGTAATGGAATCTCTCTTAGAGATTAAGGCTGTATTTGTGTCTGTGTGCTAACCGTTGACTCAACAACTGGTGGCTCTTTCGGCTTATTATCTGAGCCGCCGGATACCAAAAGCGGCGCTATCACCAATGCAATCACACTCATTAGCTTAAGTAAGATATTGAGGGACGGCCCGGAAGTATCCTTAAGTGGATCTCCGACTGTATCGCCCACCACAGCAGCTTTGTGAGGTTCAGACCCTTTGCGATATTGCTCGCCATCAACCGTGACTCCGTCGCCTTCTTCAAACATCTTTTTTGCATTATCCCAAGCGCCTCCTGCATTAGCCTGAAAAAGAGCCAACAAAACACCACTCACTGTTACCCCTACAAGCAATCCTCCAAGCGCTTGCGCTGCCTCTTGCCCATTATTGAGGAATATTTTAAACCCGAACCCAATCACAATTGGGGCAAGTACTGCAACTAAGCCAGGTTTAACCATGCTTATAATCGCTGCCTCAGTTGAAATTTTTACACAGCGACCATACTCCGGCTTGCCGTCTGCCTGTCGGTAAATTTCCTGATCCTCTGTTGTCCACTGGTCTAAGGGTTTGCCATCGTTGTGACGCATAACTTCAAGGGCCCGATTAAGCTCCGGAATGGAACGGAACTGGCGCCTAACTTCCTGAATCATCGCCATTGCAGCTCGACCTACAGCATCAATGGCCATTGCACTAAAGACGAACGGCAACATCGCTCCCACGAATAAACATGCCATAACATTAGGATTAGAGATATCGATAATCTTTATGCCAGCTGACTCCATATACGCAGCAAACAAGGCTAATGCCGTAAGTGCAGCAGAGCCAATTGCAAACCCTTTTCCAATTGCTGCCGTAGTATTGCCTACCGCATCAAGGCGATCGGTTCGAGCACGGACTTCAGGAGGAAGTTCGCTCATTTCCGCAACGCCTCCAGCGTTGTCAGCTATCGGGCCATAGGCATCAATGGCCAATTGAATACCTGTGTTTGCGAGCATCCCTACCGCTGCTATCGCAATCCCATATAATCCTGCAAAGTTGAATGCTCCAAGGATTGCTATAGCAATGAACAATATAGGCCACAAAGTAGAGCTCATCCCTGTGCCAATCCCAGCAATAATATTGGTGGCTGTTCCGGTAACTGATTGCTCGCTGATTGCAACAACCGGTTTTTTATGGATGCCAGTATAATACTCCGTAACAAAGCCTATGGCTAACCCACACGCAAGACCAAGCAAACTAGCATAAAAAACACCTATAGAAGTGTAAGAATTGTCCCCGTCTTTCCACTCAGCCGGCAAAATGCTAGTAATGGCAAAGTACCCCCCGGCAAGCATTAGCAGTGCGGCAATCAACTCTCCTCGAGTTAGGCCTGATTTAGGATCTCCTCCTTCTTTCACAGACACGAAGAGTGTCCCTAGTATCGACGCGACAATACCAATTGCAGCAAGAACTAAGGGGAGAACAACTGCTCCGAGTCCATTCATAACAGCATACCCCTCAATCGATTGAAATCCCGAAACAAACGCGGCCCCGAGTACCATTGCAGCGATCATGGATCCAACATAACTTTCGAATAAATCCGCGCCCATCCCCGCAACATCTCCTACATTATCACCCACATTGTCAGCAATGGTAGCAGGATTAAGTGGATGATCCTCAGGAATACCAGCTTCAACCTTACCGACCAAGTCGGCTCCTACATCAGCCGCCTTCGTATAAATTCCTCCTCCTACTCTGGCAAACAAAGCAATCGACGAAGCGCCAAAAGAAAATCCGGTCAGCACAGTTATGACCTTTTTTACATCCCAACCCTGCCCATGATAAAAAAGGAACAGTAAGCTCAATCCTAATACCCCCAATCCAACTACCCCCATCCCCATCACAGACCCTCCTCGAAAAGCTACATTAAGGGCCTGATTAAGCCCATTTCTTGCTGCATTGGCAGTTCGCACATTTGCATTTGTAGCAACTCTC
Source organism: Verrucomicrobiota bacterium (assembly GCA_036166355.1). Classification (GTDB taxonomy): domain Bacteria; phylum Verrucomicrobiota; class Verrucomicrobiia; order Limisphaerales; family UBA1096; genus UBA1096. The sequence continues at coordinate 12,228 of JAYZHR010000018.1, forward strand.
ATCCCTATAAATCCTGCTAACCCGGAACACAACGCCCCAACCGCAAATGACAGTGCAATAAGAGGGCTGGTTTTTTCCCCATTACTAGTAATGGCAAGGAGAACAGCCACAATTGCCACAAACCAGGCCAAACGAAGATATTCTGCTTTTAAAAAGGCCATTGCCCCTTCCGTAATATAGCCAGCTATACGCTTCATCCGATCGGTGCCAACTTCTCGGTTCGCCACCCACTTTGAGAACCAAAGAGCATACATCAATGCAACTGCCCCGATTATGGAAATGATAATTAAATTATTCATGATTTTTTTTAGTTGAATCAACAGAAGCCAAAAAATAAGGCATTTCTAACCACCATATATTTTCTCTCACTAGATACATCCCTAACCCGAGATTAAGATTGGACTTCATAATTAATGTAAGTCAAAAAAATTATACCGCCTCGCTGGCCAATTAATGGAACCAAAAAAATTCTCCGTCAAGGGGTTAATCCAAGTAATGGGAAAAAACTCGTTCTGACTGGCTTAGTCCATTATTTCATTTTGAATGAGCAATGAGGATTGGCTAATCAGGCTCTCAGGCTTTATCGCCTTTGTAGCGTTTGTTGGAGCAATTGCCAAAAGACAAAATACCAGCCTTTCAGGATTCTTGAACTTTTCTAATTTATGGATGCTTGGCTTTACTGCCTTTATTATCCATTTTATTTCTGCATTCCACTTTAAGTATGAATGGAGCCATGCCAAAGCGCTGGAACTAACAACAATACAAACATTTAAAACCGTTGGGGTATCAACTAGCCTAGGCCTTTATTTTAACTACCTATTCACTCTGGTCTGGTTGATTGACCTGTCGTGGGCGCAGCTAGCTAAACGAAGCCATAAAGATCGGCCTGTGTGGATTAACCATGCTATCCATTGCTTCATGGCATTCATGTGGTTTAACGCTACAGTGATATTTGGATCCGTATTGGGCAAATTACTGGGGGCTACTGCCTTTTTCATATTGGGAATCTTGTGGATTTACCGAAAAAAACAAATTAATTAGCTCATTCCAATATCTCTTTCTGATTTCTTAATACTCTGACAACTTTGTTAAGTTCTTGCTCAATGCGGCCAAGATTAAATTCCACAGAATCAAGAGATCCCTTTTTAGAACTTTGCTCGAGCAGTTCACAAGCCTGTGCTAATGACTCTGCACGAAGATTACGAGCGCTACCTTTAAGCGAATGAACGGCCTCAACAATACTATTGTGATCTTCGTTTTTAATAGCCTGCGTAACTAGTAAAATTTTCTTTGGCGCATCCTCAAGAAAAAGATCAATCAATTCCATAATCACTTTAGCATCTCCAAAAGATTTAAGCCCCTCGACGATGGCTTCTAAATCAGAATCCCCCACGCTTCCCTCTGCCGCTCCAACCGCATTTGCTATTTTACCCAAAGATTCCCTTAGCTTTTCGAGATTAATCGGTTTAATGAGATAGTCATCCATCCCTGCCTCAAGACATTTACGGCGTTCTTCAGGGTCTGCATTTGCTGTAACGGCAATAATTCTGATCAATTGAACCCTGCCGGCAATCTGTCTTATAGCTATAGTAGCTTCATATCCGTTCATCTCAGGCATATGACAGTCCATTAGCACAACATCGTAGGGTTTCTTTCTAACACGCTCAACAGCATCCAATCCGTTAGCAACCGAATCAGCATTGTATCCAAGCTTTTTCAACTGAAGAAGTATGACTTTTTTGTTCACGATGTTGTCTTCTGCAACAAGGATTCGAAGTGATTTGTCTTCAACTGGTATAAGCTTGGATGAATCTTCTACATTTTGCCCAATTATAATTCGTGTGATGGATTCCAGCAGCCGGCTTTGTTTCACGGGCTTCATCAAACATAAATCAATCCCAGAACCCTCATGTTTATCGCTAGAAACAGATTTGCCCATGGAATTGAGCAGAATGATTTTTACATCAGAGAATAAAAGATCATCCTTAATCATATTCGCCATGGAAATCCCATCACTTCCTCGGGCCTCAAAGTCAAGAATCACAACCTGAAACGGACTATTAGTTGAAGCCTGCTTGTATAGCATATCAATTGCTGTTTCGATGCTGTCAGCTTCCGCCGTTTTAACTCTTCGTGAACGTAACTGGTGATTAAGAATCTGTCGGTTGGTTTCATCGTCTCCAGCAATCAACACGCTCAAGCCTGTCAACAGTTCATCTTCCGATGTTAGGTCTTCGCCACATACCTCTTTTTGAAATGTCAGATCAATCCAGAATACGGACCCTTGTCCGAGTTTACTTTGGAACCGGATCTCCCCCCCCATCATTTCGGATAGTTGCTTTGAAATAGTTAATCCCAGCCCTGTGCCTCCATAACGACGAGTTAAAGATCCGTCTGCTTGAGTGAAAGGCTGAAATAATCTCGCTTGTGCCTCCTCGGGAATTCCAATGCCGGTATCTTTAATTTCAAAAACTATATCTAGATTTGATAGATTCTCTCGTACCATTTTTACCTTAATTATCACCTCTCCTTGTTGAGTAAATTTTATGGCGTTAGCAATTATGTTGGTCAGTATTTGACGAAGTCGGCCCGAATCTCCAATTACCTTGGTCCATACATCTTCATAAATCAGGCATACTAGATTCAACCCCTTATTTTGAGCACGCTCAGCCAGAAGATCCACTGTGCTTTCAACAACTTCTCTGAGATCAAAAGGCCCCTCATCAATCTTTAGTTTACGCGCTTCAATCTTAGAGAAGTCAAGTATGTCGTTTATGATTGAAAGAAGAGCATCAGAACTCTCGCGAATAGTAGTGAGAAAATCTCGTTGCTGCTCGTTAAGTGGACTATCAAGCAAAAGATCTGTCATTCCAATGATAGCATTCATCGGAGTACGAATTTCATGGCTAGTATTAGCAAGAAACTCAGATTTAAATCTGGCTGATTCCAAGGCATCATCTCTTGCATTTGCAAGTTCTTCCTCCGCCTCTTTAAGTGAAGTAATGTCCTTTGAAACGCCAACAATCCCAATAATTGTCCCTTCTGGAGATCTCATTGGCATCTTCGTAGTCAAAACCCATCCTTCGCTGCCATCGTTCCAAGTTTCCTTTTCTGTTTTTCCTATAATAGCCTGCCCTGAATCGAGGATTTCTTTCTCATCGAGCAAAGCTAATCTGGCATGTTCTGCACTAAAAAAATCAGCATCCGTTTTCCCAGCCGCATCTTCCGGATTTTCCAATCCAAAATCTTTCGCGAGAGCTCGACTAATCATGAGAAATCGGCTGTTACTATCTTTGAAATAAATCCGATCAGGAACACTATCAAGTAATGTCCGAAGAAGGTCGCGTTCATGGGCAAGCGCCATCTCAGTCCTCTTTTGATCAGTCACATCCCAAAAAATCCCCTGCACGCCAGCACACCTGCCTGACTCATCATATATCGGCGTCTTGACCACATGCACCCAAGACTTCTGGCCATCTAAAGCAACATGTTCTTCCACCGTATCCAGCGACTCTCCACTTTTCATAATATCGATGTCGTCTTCTCGATATTTAGCAGCTAGATCCTTCGGGAAAAAATCAAAGTCAGTCTTGCCGATAACTTCTTGGCGAGTTTTCCCTACCTCTTTACAAAAGCCGTTATTGGCAAATACAAAATCTCCACTACAATCTTTTCGAAAAATCTTTTGAGGTAGATTCTCAACGAGCGAATGAAATAATATCTGAGAACGCCGAAGTTCAATTTCTGCTATCTTTTGCTCTGTTATCTCCTGAACTGTGCCCTCATAAAAAAGAGGTTTATTATCTTCATATACTATACGAGCCGTTTCCGAAATCCAAATACGAGATCCATCTTTTCGAAAAATCTCTGACTCAAATTGTTCAATTTTGCCCTGAGTCTGAATAAGCTCAAGAAAGAGTTCACGCTGATTTGGATCAACGTAAAGCTGTCCCCCAATATCACCAATTGCTTCAATCAATTTTTCAGATGATGCATACCCATATAATTCAGCTAATCTCTGATTTGCGTATATGTATTTACCCTCCTTGGAGCTACGAAATATGCCAACCACCACTTCATCGAAAACGGCAGGATTCTTGGGGTAGTTTTGACTAGTTGTTTCGCTAGAGTCTTTCATTCATCCTTCAATAAAGGCAAGCGAGAGTAAAAATTCATGCCCTCTGGGCCAAGTTCATTCAACACTCAACACTTTACCAATTTAAGAATGGCTCGCATTCTAACGCCCTAATTATTATGCCTAATCAAGAAAAATGAAGCTTGGATCCCACATGTCTACAGCTGGCGGCGCGTGGAAAGCCATACAACGCGCACGCACCGTAAATTGCAAATGCACCCAAATTTTTATGAAGAGCAATATGCAGTGGTTCGGGAAGGCTCCATCAGAAGCTGATTCTGAAAGGTTCACAGAGGAATTAAAGAAAGGAGACGTTGAAGCCGTATTTGGCCACGCAGGTTATCTTATTAATCTTGCTGGGCCTGATGGGGATAATCTCGATAAGTCTATGGAATCACTAACTCAAGAAATAGAATTTGCTACCAAGCTAAACGTGCCTTTTCTGGTTCTACATCCTGGCGCTCATCTTGGCCAAGGAGAAAGCAAAGGGCTAAAACGAATTGCCAAGGCACTCAATCAGATTTTTCGGGCTACTAAAAAATCCCGAGTAAGAATAGCGCTAGAAAATACAGCTGGGCAAGGGACCTATCTTGGTCACCAAATTCGACACTTGGCCGAGATTTTTGATAATGTAAACCAACAGGATCGTCTTGGCATTTGTCTAGATACTGCACATTTTTTTGCAGCAGGCTACAACATCCGTAACCAAAATGGTTGGAATGCTGCCATAGCCGAAGTTGAAACGATGCTAGGATTGGATCAAGTACTGGCATTTCATCTGAATGACTCGAAGGCTGATTTAGATTCGCGAGTAGATCGTCACGATCATATTGGACATGGGCTAATAGGAAAAACGGCATTTAAGCATATCGTTAATGACTCTCGGTTCACCGATATACCTGCATGTCTTGAAACACCTAAATCTCCTGACCTGCATGAAGATATAGAAAACTTAAAAACTCTTCGTTCCCTTGAAAAAAAGAAGACTCGCTAGATAACTTCAACGAATAAACATACTTGCTTTAGTCGCCTGATATCAATTCGCCTCCTGTACCCAAGCTAGAAGATTTGCCATCTGCACCACACTTAATCCCGCCTCTAGCCCAATTGGCATCAACGACATTTGAGTCGATTCTATTTTATCATCTGATGAACGAACAAATTGGCGTTCACTTCCATCTACAAAACCAACCAAAATTCCGTTGGCACTAATAAACTTAATGACTCCCACAATAGTTTCATTTTCCTCCGCTAAATGAATCTTTTGCAGCATGTACTCAGGTGCCACTTCACGGTTTGGATCTATCAAACTAACGAGCAATTTTTCATTTCCATTGGCTCTAACTGATTTCAAATCCGGACCAATATTAAGCCCAATCCCGCCAAGACGATGGCAAGCAGCACAACGCTGCTCAAAAATCTCTCGGCCAAGTTTCGCATCACCTCGCAAGCCTAATGCGGGCCTAAAACGGTTGATAACCTTTTCTCTATCTGGATCTATTTTATCACTTGGCTTAAAAAGCTGTGGCCGGTAACCCGCCTTGGAT
>JAYZHR010000019.1:0-3345 GCA_036166355.1 Verrucomicrobiota bacterium
ACTGCTGCTTTGGGGCCTGATGCATACCAATCGTTAACTGACCATCCTTCTCTTTTAGGTATCCATTCCCACTACCAAAATCAAACTTGTTCCACCCCTTAACCTTATTGTCATTAAAATCATCGAGCACTCCAGCCAAAGCGCTCTGATGCAAAAAAAGAAATGCTAAAGTGAATATTTTTAGCAATATTGATATTGATTTTATAGAGGAAGAATTCATAGGGTTTTTTCGGGGATAAAGAAAAACTGTTTCTTTATTAATAAATGCAGTCAACCAAAAAAACCAAATCACTTGTAGCCAATAACCCTCTTGTGGCAGTTTAAGCCGAGTTTTATAATTTTTAAATAGAAGGTTGTAGATATGAAATATGCAATGAATCGCCGACGCTTTTTAGATTGTTCAGCCGTTGGCATGACAGCCGCTTACTTGAATAAATCCAATTCAATTAAAGCAGCAAATAAAGCGGCAAATACAATTCGAGTTGGAATCATGGGGCTGGGCCGAGGGATGGCACACATCGACAACTTTCTCAAAACCTCTGGTGTTGAAGTCGCCTATGTATGTGATGTGGATGATAACCGTACTGCCAATGCACTCATTAAGGTTTCAAAACAACAAAAAACTTCGTGCAGAGGAATAACTGATTTTCGCCATATGCTTGACGATCGTCATATCGACGCAATTTCAATCGCAGCACCTAATTTTTGGCATGCCCCAGCAACCATTCTGGGCTGCCAAGCCGACAAGCATGTATATGTCGAAAAACCCGGCAGCCATAACGCACAAGAGGCAGAGCTTATGGTATTGGCAGCCCGTAAGTACAAACGCCAAGTTCAGATGGGCAATCAACGAAGAAGCTTCCCGGTAGTAATGGAAGCCATGCAGCGCTTAAAAGAAGGGGTAATCGGCAAAATACACTCAGCTCGAACTTTTTATAACAGTAGTCGCAGCTCCATCGGCAAAGGCAAACCAGTCCAAATCCCAAAAAATCTCAACTATGAGCTCTGGCAAGGCCCAGCTCCCGAACTCCCCTATAAAGACAATTTAATTCCATATAATTGGCATTGGCATTGGCATTATGGCGGAGGAGAAATCACGAATAATGGTATACATGCCCTCGACCTAGCCCGCTGGGGTCTCAACGTTAACCTTCCTAAACGTGTTACGTATGGTGGTGGTCGTTACCACTTCGACGATGATCAAGAAACACCGGATACCGGGATGGCAACCTTTGACTTCGGTCATAGCGGTGCAATGTGGGACCAAAGCAGTTGTAATCGACGCAAGGGAGAGAAGACTCCATTTGTTGCTTTTTATGGAGAAAGTGGCGTGCTGACCTGCTCCACTGGCAACGATTACTCATTATATGACCTTAACGGAAAACAAATAGAGTCAAAAATTTTACCTGCGAGCCATGTCCCTCACTTTGCCAATTTTGTAAGCGCTATTCGCCATGAAGAAAAACTCAATTCAGATATCAGCGATGCACAGATCAGCACACTACTCTGCCATTTAGCCAACATTGCATGGCGCACCGGAAGCACAGTCGATTTCGAACCGAACAAACAACAAATTATTGATAACCCGGCAGCTCAAAAACTTTGGGGCCGCAAATATAGAAGCGGATGGGAACCAAAAGTATGATTTTGATTAACGGATGAAAAGCAACAGAAAGCTTCTTACTTTTTTGCTTGGCTTTATTGCCGGTGACTTTGTGCATGCATTCATAATGGACCTGCAGAATTCAGGAGATTTCTTTAATATAGAAGGGTTAATGATATTACTAGTCGCCGGTCCAGCTACTTCCCCTAAACTTTGTTTCACAATAATGTTCATATGCGGACTCTTAGCAGTCGTACTAAAAATACTACTGGAAAAATATTCCATTCTAAATAAGTAAACTCCTTTAATAATGATTCTTAAAATATTTTTAGCCACCGTGTGCTTTATTGTAGGAGCTTTTTCTGGATTCGTTTTTTACTCTATAGTCGTTGCATATCTCATTGAACAAAATCTTCCTAATTATAATATAGCAGAAGGGTTTTCAGAAACATTCATGATGATTCTTTTGATTGGCTCGTTACGCATAGGAGAATCAGATGAATATGTCATATCAACAGTTATAATTTTAGTCTTTGGAATATTGTTCAGCTTTCTTTCAATTAGGTTGCTGAAATCAAAAAGGCATTGATAAACATAAAAATCTCTTGAAAAATATCCTTCCGATAGAAAGAAAAATTGAATTCCCCCGTAAACATTTAGTTCATAACGAGCCAATGCCTTGCACCACTCGATAACCGCCCTATACTGCCGCCCGTGCTGGATATTAGACAGTTCCGGGAATCTCCCGAACACATGCGAGAACGTCTTGCCACCCGAGGAATAGAATTTTCCGAGAAGGTGGATGATATTTTACGTCTTGATACAGAACGACGCGAAGCCATTACCGCTGTCGAAGAACTTAAAGCAAAACGGAACAGCACCTCAAAAGAAATTGGTCTACTAATGAGCCAAAAGAAACTTGAGGAGGCCGAGTCCAAAAAAGCGGAGGTTCGAGAAATAGGAGATCAGATTTCTCAATTGGATGCAAAGGCTGGCCAGACAGACATTGAACTTAGAGACATCCTTCTTCGTCTACCAAACCTTCCCCATGACGATGTACCAATCGGCTCATCAGAAAACGACAACAAAGAAATCAGTCAATGGGGAGAAAAACCATCTTTTGACTTTGATCCAAAGCCGCATACAGAAATTTGTGAAACACTCGGTTTGGTCGATTTTGCTCGAGGCGCTAAACTCTCTGGCAGCGGGTTCCTACTTTATAGCGACTGGGGAGCACGACTGGAAAGGGCATTGATTCAATACTTGCTGGATATGCATGTTCATGAGCACGGCTACACTGAAGTTTCGCCACCATTCATAGTTGGATACGACTGCATGATAGGAGTTGGCCAATTTCCAAAATTCGAAGACCAAGCTTACATGGTTCAGGAAGGACTTGATGAAGATAGTAGAGGAAAAATGTATCTCATTCCTACTGCCGAGGCACCCGTTGCCAATATTCATAGAGAAGAGATATTAAAAAATGAGGAACTACCCAAATACTACTGCGCATACAGCCCATGTTTTCGAGCAGAAGCTGGAGCTGCCGGCGTTGGTACTCGTGGGATGATTAGAGTGCACCAATTTGACAAAGTAGAACTAATAAAAATAGTCGAACCAGAAGGAAGCTACGATGAGCTTAACAAAATGCTTAGTAATGCTGAAAAGATTTTACAATCGTTAAATCTGCATTACAGGATACTACAGCTTTGCACAGCAGACATGAGCTTTGGAAGTGCAAC
>JAYZHR010000020.1:0-15463 GCA_036166355.1 Verrucomicrobiota bacterium
CCTTTTAGATCATCTATCCAGAGAGGTGTTTCAAGAAAGTATACATCAAACTCCTTCCATTCGCAGGTAGTAGCGAGTGCTCTTTCTGCGGAATCCCATGCATATTGGACATCAACCATTAATGTGAAATTTGGTCCAATGGCGTTACGGCAGTGAGCAAGCACTTCAGTTACTTTTTCATCACTTTCGTTCATGCCACTATGATTGTATGGTCCGAAAAGAGTGATCTCCAATTTAGCAGCTTGAAATCCTATGCTTCGAGCGTGCAGAACCCATTCGACAAGAGAGTCTCGATATTCCTCGAAACTATTTCCATTAGGTTGAAGTGAGGCGTATGGCTGTATAGTTTCGCGCGGAGTTCCCCCAAGCAGTTGCCATACGGGTTTGTCAGCTGCTTTTCCTTTAATATCCCAAAGGGCCATATCTATAGCCCCTATAGCGTTAATGACAGCACCGCGTCGACCATTCATGCAACTTCCAACATATAGTTTTTGCCAAATTTTGTCTGTTTCGAGAGGATTTTCTCCTAGGAGCATCTCTTTTAAGCTAAGTCCCATTGAATGAGTGCTAGGTGCTTCAATGCAAGCTCGTGCTATCCATGGGTTTACATCGCTTTCGCCAATTCCCGTAATGCCTTCGTCGGTATGGATAAACACGACAATGTCGTCTTGAGCTGAAGAGGTAGCATCGGTTCGAACATCTGGTACAAGGAGGACATGACACTCTATATCGGTTATTTTCATATTGGTCAGCCACGGGTAGCATTGCTAGCCTCGGGATGCAACTGGACATTCGTCGTTAGCTAGTTTAATCAAGTTTTTCTGCCTTGAATGTTTGCATCACGATTCATTAGTCATTTCGTTATCAGAGGATTAGTAGTATGCATGGGAATATCCTTGCAAGATCCTTTGGTATTTAGCGCAGAGACGGTGAGTCAGCATGATGTACTACCTATTTTGCATTTGCGTTGCACTGTTTGTCATGGGCGGCAGAAGAAGGAGTCAGGCTTGGATTTGCGAACTGTGCAATCAATACTCGAAGGGAGTAAAAATGGTCCGGTAGTGATAGCTGGAAATCCAAGTGCAAGTAAGTTGGTAAAAAAAATTGTCGAGGGCAAGATGCCACCAAAGCGTAAACTGGTCATTGCCAGTGTAAAGCCAGTCCCGCAAGGGGAGTTGAAGATAATACAAGATTGGATCACTTCAGGAATGCCCATAGTTAAAGCTGGTCGACCGACCGAGCCGTTCTTGAGTGAATCTGATAAAGCATTTTGGTCGTTTAATCCGCCAAAACGACCTAAGATATCAAAATTGAATCAAGCTGAGATTGTAAATCCTATAGATACATTTGTTGCAAATCGTTTAAGTGAACAAGGGCTAGGTTTTGCACCTATGGCATCTCGTCGAGAATTAGGGCGTAGAGTTTATTTTGGTTTAACAGGTATGCCTCCATCTCCTGATGAACTTGATGAGTTTGAGTTGGATGAGTCTTCGGATCCATTTGGAAAATTAATTGATCGATTATTGGCATCTCCCTCTTATGGTGAACGCTGGGGTCGATTTTGGCTGGACCTTGCTGGCTATGCAGATTCAGAGGGTATTCAGCATGCGGATCGTTTAAGGCCATGGGCATATCGTTATCGAGATTATGTCATTCGTGCTTTCAATTCGGATAAACGATATGATCGTTTTTTAATTGAGCAAATCTCGGGAGATGAATTGGTTAGATATGACGATCCCGATGCTTATAACGAGCAAGTTTACAATCAATTAGTAGCAACCGGATTCTTAAGAATGGTTGAGGATGGAACTTATGCAGGGATCACTAATTTTGTTCCTGATAGACAGGACATTATTGATAATGAGATGCGGGTACTTGGCTCGTCGGTTTTAGGGTTGTCATTGCATTGTGCGCGGTGTCATTCCCATAAGTTTGATCCCATTTCTCAAGCTGATTATTTTCGTTTAAGAGCGATTTTTAAGGGAGCATATGACGAGCATAATTGGCTAAATCCGGGGGAGCGTCGATTGCCATATGGGCACCCCGAAGAATTAGAGCGTTGGCAAAAAAATAAGGCCTCTATTGATGCTGAGATTGCTGCTTTGCGGGCTAATAAATCACTCGATGAAGCTTCATTGAAAAAGTCAATTGAACTGGCTGAAAAGAGACGGATGGAAAAGCCAATGATTCGTGCTCTTTGGGATCGAGGTCAGCCTTCCCCAACTTATCTTTATAATCGTGGTGACTATCTGCAGCCACGGGATTTAGTTGAGCCGGATGTACCTAGAGTTTTGGCTTCTTCAATTGGGGATTTACAGGTCGAAATTCCTTGGTCAGGTAGTGAGAAGACAGGCCTACGTTTATCGTTTGCCCGATGGTTGACACGTAAGGATCATCCTCTTACTGCAAGAGTTATGGTTAATCGTTTATGGAAACACCACTTTGGAAATGGGCTGGTTAGGACTTTAGATGATTTTGGTAGGGCAGGAGAGCTGCCTACTCATCCTGCATTACTAGATTGGTTAGCAACAGAATTCGTGGATTCCGGTTGGAGTATAAAGTATTTACAGAGACTGATCATCACTTCACGCACATATCAGCAGACTTCACGTGTTTCTTCTGAACGGCTTGAAAAAGATCCGGAAAACAAACTGTGGTCTCGAATGCCAATGATGCGCTTACAAGGTGAAGCTTTACGAGACTCGATGTTATATTTATCAGGGCGATTGCGTTGGGAACAGTTTGGTCCTGCCGATGAGGTGGATGTTTCACCTGACGGACTTGTTATGGCTAGGCCAAAAGATCAGACTTGGAGACGTAGTATTTATTTGCGACAGCGGCGAACTGAAGTGCCGACACTACTGGCTAGTTTTGATTTGCCAGTGATGAGTCCTAACTGTGTTGAGCGTCCTGAGTCAAATGTTGTTACTCAGGTACTACATCTAATGAATAATAAGCTTATCCGCCAGTTGTCTAATGCATTTGCAAAACGAGTAATATATGAACGGCCAGATGGAATTGATGAGCAGTTGTTGCATGCCTTTCGATTGGCTTTGGGTAGGGATCCTAACTCGCAGGAGATGCTTTTAATTAAAAGTAAATTAAAGCCATTAATTAATCGTAGCAATATAGAGACATTACAGGCATTTTGTCATGCGTTATTCAACACTGCAGAGTTTATATACTTAGATTAACTTTTCATAGATGAAGCTCTCGTTAAAAAAACCACTTTTAAATCGTCGCCGTTATTTTCAACACTTGGGTGGTGGGCTTGGTCAAGCAGCATTACTTTCTTTACTTGGAAGAGATCTTTCATTGATTGGCGATGAGAGCTATTCATCGACTCCAGATGCAGCATTTGATTTAAAACCAAACCAGCCTCATTTTGCTCCCAAGGCCAACTCAGTTATTCATCTTTTTATGAATGGTGGTCCAAGTCAGATGGATCTATTTGATCCTAAACCAGAATTGGTTCGTAATCATGGTAAATCATATTTTGATAAGATTGCTGGAGAGGTGGAGAATCCTGAGTCTGCTGGAGCCCTGTTACGTAGTCCATTCAAATTTGCGCAGTATGGTCAAAGTGGAATGTGGGTTTCTGATGCAATGCCGTTTTTTTCTCAGTGTGTTGATGAGGTTTCAATGATTCGCTCGATGTACACCACCAGTATTACTCATGAGCCTGCATTGTATAAAATTCATAGTGGAAGATTATTTCCTGGCCATCCTTCTCTTGGTTCTTGGATAAGTTATGGTTTAGGAAGCGAAAATCAGAGTTTGCCAGCTTATGTAGTTTTGGATGACCCAAAAGGACCGCCTATTAATCGTAACCAAAACTGGCAATCAGGCTATCTTCCTCCGGTGTTTCAAGGCACGCGTTTTAGGTCGAGTGGGGCTCCAGTGCTTGATCTTAATCCGGGTAAAGAAGTGTCTGAGAAGATAATTGGATTAGAAAGAGATGTAATCGGGTCTTTAGATCTTTTGCACAAGTCTCAACGGCACTATCAACCTCGTTTGGGGGCAAGAATTGCCAATTATGAATTGGCTGCCAAAATGCAACTTGAGGCTTCTGATGCTTTGGATCTTTCTCAAGAGAGCAATGCAACGAAGGCAATGTATGGAATTGGGGAAAAGAAAACTGATTCTTATGGAAAGCGTTGTCTAATTGCTCGGCGGTTGGTTGAACGAGGAGTTCGCTTTGTACAATTATTTATTGATGGTCAAATTTGGGATAATCATACAGGCCTCAAGAAAGGTTTACTTGGAGCGTGTGAACGAACGGACAAACCGGTCGCAGGGTTGCTGATGGATTTGAGACAACGTGGCTTGTTAGATGAGATTATTGTGGCTTGGGGTGGGGAAATGGGGCGGTTACCAATAGCGCAATTGGATGGTAAAAAGAACGAGGCTAATTCTGGTCGTGATCACAACAAAAACGCTATGGTTACTTGGATGGCAGGTGCCGGCCTCAAAAATGGTTATGTTCATGGATCAACAGACGAAATTGGTATGAAAGCGGTTGATAATACTGTAAGTGTTCCAGATTGGCATGCGACTTTGTTGCATTTACTTGGATTAGACTATGCGAGGTTATTCATTCATAAGAATGGGTTAGAGGAACGTCTGGTTGGAGTTGAAGAGCCTGAGGTCATATATGGATTATTGACCTAGGAGTCTCCGTGATTCATTTCACTGTTTAAATAACTCTAAAGAGAATCATTCATTCGAGTTTTATATAAAAAACTTGAATGAGATGTGATCAGTCCTAAGATGCCGCGTCCGTTGGATGGCGGGGTAGCCAAGTGGTAAGGCAGGGCTCTGCAAAAGCTTTATCGCCGGTTCGATTCCGGCCCTCGCCTCCATGCCTAGTGAATCAGAAGATGCTAGGTTTTAAGTGGTTTAAGATCAGATAGAAGCGGATTAGAAGCGGTCGCTTGTGAAAAAATTCACAAAATCGCTTGCCGGGGCTCAAGCTCACACATAAACTATCGCGCCTTTGTTGGATGTCCGACGTTTTTCCTAGATGGACAAACCGGTTGCCTAGCCAAATTATATTTGGCCTTCTGCTCATTGGGGGAGCAGTGACTGCCGGTGTGACCTATTATTTTACGCCGAAATACACTAGAGTTGGGTATCAGCCAACTCAGCCGGTGCCTTTCTCGCATTCTATACATGTTAACCAGCTTGGGTTGGACTGTCGTTATTGTCACGATGGTGTTGAGAAATCTTGGTATTCCAATGTCCCTGCAGCTGATACTTGTATCAATTGTCACAGCGGTGTTTTGCCGAACGATCCCAAGTTGAAGCCAGTGAGGGAGAGTTATAAGAATCCCGATAAAGCCATTGAATGGGTTCAGATTCATAAGTTACCTGACTATGCTTTTTTCAATCATGCTGTACACGTTAATCGTGGAGTTAGTTGTGTGGAGTGCCATGGTCGTGTGGATTTGATGGAGGAGGTAAGCCATGCGAAGCACTTTAGTATGACCTTTTGTTTGGATTGTCACCGTGACCCAAATGATAGGTTAAGACCGTTGGATAAGATAACTGATTTGGCATATGATCGTTCTAAGGATGATGCCAATAGGGATCGAAATTTTGTTAAGGAGTGGCACATAAAAACCTCAGAAAACTGTTCTGCTTGTCATCGATGAATAATCCTAAAGATTCTACTAATATGCAGAATGATGGGCCACGGCATTGGCGAAGTCTTGAGCATAAGGCTGATACGCCGGAGTTCCGTGCATTCGTCGAGAAGGAATTCCCATCCGGTGTTGATTTGATTGATGATCCGGTTTCTCGTCGGAATTTCATGAAGATTATGTCGGCATCGTTTGCTTTAGCTGGCTTAGGTGTGACTGGTTGCCGACGTCCTGAGCACAAGATCTTACCCTTCTCCAAGATGCCCGAGAACTATGTTCACGGGGCACCGCAACATTTTGCGACCTCGATGCCAACGCGTCAATCTGCCGTACCATTGGTGGTTAAATCCTACGATGGTCGTCCAATAAAAATTGAGGGTAACTCTGAGCTGCCTGGTAGTAACGGAGGAACCGACCAGTATGCTCAGGCCTCTATATTGAGTCTTTATGATCCAGATCGAGGGTTGAATTTTAAAATTGCTGAGAATGGTAAGTTGAATGTCATTGCTAAGGCGAAAGTTTTGGAACAGTTAAAAGGTTTAGCTAATAGTAAGACCCATGTATTGATGGAACAAAGTAGTTCGCCGTCAAGGGCAGCTTTGGTAGCAGGCCTTAAAGCCAAAGGCGTTCGTTTTTACGAGTATGAGCCTATTGATTTTAGTGTGCATGCGGAAGCAGCTTCGATTGCTTTCGGTTCTTCGGTTAAGCCCGTGTACAAATTCGATAAGGCAAAGGCGATCCTTTCGCTTGATTGTGATTTTCTAGGGACAGAAGAGGCTGCTTTTGAAAATATTCGTGGGTTTAGTGCTGGTCGAAGGGTTAAGGATGATCATACCGAGAATCCGTCTGAGGTGATGAATCGCCTTTACGTTGTCGAAGGTTTGTTAAGTTTAACAGGAACCAATTCTGATCATCGTCTTCGTATACCGACTGGCAGTGTTAGCCGTGTGGCGGCCTTATTCCTAAAAGAAGCTCTAGAATTGTCGAATACAGATGCAGGTGGATTCATTGATGAATTGAAAGAGTTCATTGGTAATCTAAATGAAGATTTTCCAAATAGTCATGCTGTAGAAGGGGAAGGTAGCAGTGCTAATATAGGGGAATGGGTTAAAGAGTGTGTTGCGGATTTGGCTCGTTTAGCTGATCAAGGTAAAAAGACTCTTGTGTTAGCTGGCTATCGACAGCCAAAGGAAGTTCATTTGGTAGCAATGGCTCTGAATTCACTTCTGGGAAATGTTGGAGAAACATTAGTTCTTCAGTCGTTCAATGATGCTGGGAATGGTTCCATTAAGGATTTAGCTGCGAATTTTGAAAAGGGTGAAAATCTAATAGTCTTGGGTGGAGATCCTGCCTACAACGCTCCTGCGGATATTGATTGGAACGGTATTGTTGAGAGGTCGGGTAAGTTTGTCCGCCATGGATTTTATAATGTCGATCAGACTTCGCAAAAGTCTGATGTATACATTCCGGCTACACATTATCTTGAATCTTGGGGCGACGCACTTACGAGTGATGGTACTCTAGTGCCAGTGCAGCCGCTAATCGCTCCGCTGTTTGGAGGGTTGACGGAGCTTGAAGTTCTGGCTCGTATTTCTGGTTCTGAAGAAGTCGATCCCTATAAAATTACCCGGGCAACATTCGAGGGAATTGCCGGTAAAGGTGATTCTAAGTGGAATAAATTTCTACATGACGGATTTTTAGCTGGCAGTGAAGCTAAGATTGTAAGTGCAGAATTTGATGGTGAAGCTGCAGCAACTGAGTGGAGAGAGAATATTCAAAAATTTATTCCACCATCAAAGAAGAATCTCGAGGTTACCTTTTTTCGAGATCACTGTGTAGATGATGGGCGTTGGGGAAATAATGGATGGCTTCTCGAGACCCCTAATCCGGTTACAAGAATTACTTGGGATAATGTTCTTTTGGTAAGTCTTAATACCGCCAGAGATCTTTTAGGTGAGTCAGAAAGTAAAAAATTATTGGATTTTGAAAAGGTGGATGGCGAGGACTTCGATCCTAAGACTATGGATCTGCCTGGGCGATTTGGTTTTCATTCTGATTCAGGGCGTTTTCATCAAAAAGTTTTTAAACTCAAGATAGGAGATCGTGAGATTGAAGGGCCAATATGGCTTCTTCCTGGAATGGCTGATAATGTTGTTGGAATAGCACTGGGTTACGGTCGTGGTGTTGGCCGAGTGGGTGGAGCTACTGGGCCTTTGAGTGAGCGAACTGGTGGTGGTGGATTTGATGCATATAAGGTTCGAACAACCAAGTCACAGCACGTCGCTTCTGGAGCAGAACTTTTGCCAACTAATGCTAAATATGAAGTTGCTTGCACTCAAGAGCAGGGAGTCATGGATGGTCGTCCTGTGGTGCGTGAATGCAATGCTGATGACTTTGATGGGCATAAGGATTTTGTAAAACATTTCGATCTAGACAGTGTTCACCATACAACTCATTTGGTTAAAGGGGACGATCGTGGTTATCCTTGGGAAAAAGATGAAGAGCTTAAACGTATAAATTCTTCCGACGAAGACCTGCCTGCATCTCCTTATAGAAATAATTTTGGTGATGATAAAGTAAATGGTCCAAAGTTGATGGATGTACAGCGTCAGCAATGGGGAATGGTTATCGATTTAACTACTTGTGTTGGTTGTAACGCTTGCGTGGTTGCCTGCCAGAGTGAGAACAATATACCGATTGTCGGTAAGCATCAGGTTGCGCTTGGTCGTGAGATGAGTTGGATGAGTATTCATCGTTATTTTTCAGGGGATGAGCATAATCCACAAGTAACCTATCAAGGAGTTTCCTGTCAGCATTGTGAGGATGCTCCATGTGAAACGGTTTGTCCGGTTAATGCCACTGTTCACGATCAAGAGGGATTGAACTTAATGGCTTATAATCGTTGTGTAGGAACTCGTTATTGTTCTAATAACTGTCCTTATAAGGTTCGTCGTTTCAATTATTACGATTACAACCGTCGGCCGATGGGTAGTGAAGGCGGGGAGATTAAGCCAGGGCAATTTTTTAATGATGATAACAGTCTAAATAATAGTCCTCTCCATCCTGGAAACAAGAGTTCCAATGGAGAGTGGGAGTTAATCCGTTGGTATAAGGATCCCTCTCGCGGCAGTGTTCCTGGTTTGGATGATGGGAAGAAAGAGGGCGGCGAGTTTGATCCTGAGTGGGATTTGATAAAACTTTCTAAGAACCCGGATGTGACTGTTCGCATGAGAGGTGTCATGGAGAAGTGCACTTATTGTGTTCAAAGGATTCAGCGTGCAAAGATTGAGCAAAAGTCAAAAGTTAGAGATTCGGTAGAAAAATTGGATGATCCAGAGGCTAAGATTGCTGCACTTGATGTTCCGGACGGAACCATTATCCCGGCTTGTCAACAGGCTTGTCCTGCTGATGGAGTTTCCTTTGGTGATATTTCGGACCCAACTAGTGAAGTGTATCGACTGAAACGGCAGAATCGAAATTACTCGGTTCTAGGGTATCTCGACACACGACCAAGAACGACTTATTTGGCTAAATTGCGGAATCCTAATGCATCCATGCCAGATTACTTTGATATTCCCAATACAGTTACGGAGTACAATAAGAAGAACCACGCTCATATCTTCGAGTCGAAGGAGTCAAATGCAGATGGGAAGGAGTCTAACCACTAATGGCCCACGATTCGGTGCCAACTTCTGTTAAGATTGCTCCGCCACCACAGGAGATGGAGCGACCGGCTTTGGTTGAGAATAATCGCTCGATTGGTTGGATTTCTGATACCGTTGCTGGTGTTATTGAAAATAAAACACCAACTTGGTGGAAATTTACTATAGCTTTAAGTTTGTTAGTTTCGCTTGGATTGCCGATTGGTTTGGTCTACTTGATATCTACTGGTGTAGGTGTTTGGGGATTAAATCATCCAGTGGCTTGGGGTTGGGCCATTGTTAATTTCGTTTGGTGGATTGGTATTGGTCATGCTGGAACATTGATTTCTGCTATTTTGTTTTTGTTAAGGCAGAAATG
Organism: Verrucomicrobiota bacterium; assembly: GCA_036166355.1. Taxonomy (GTDB): domain Bacteria; phylum Verrucomicrobiota; class Verrucomicrobiia; order Limisphaerales; family UBA1096; genus UBA1096. Next base: position 9,663 of record JAYZHR010000020.1, read on the forward strand.
GAGGACTTCTATCAATCGTGCCTCGGAGGCTATGACTATTTTTGCAGTAATGTGTGCCGGTATTTTTCCTGCTGTTCACGTAGGTCGCATATGGTTTGATTGGTGGCTTTTTCCTCTACCCAATGCCAATTCGATTTGGCCGCAATTTCGTTCTCCTCTTCTATGGGATGTATTTGCGGTATCTACTTATTTTACTGTTTCAGTTCTGTTTTGGTATATGGGCTTGATACCAGATTTAGCTACCATGCGTGACCGTTTTCGTAAGGTGGCTGGTAAAGTTGTTGAGCCGGCTGCCAAATTGCGAAATAAGTTAGCACAATTTCTTTACGGATTGTTTTCGTTGGGATGGACTGGTTCCAATAGACATTGGAGGAATTATGAGAAGGCTTACCTCTTATTAGCGGGCCTTTCTACTCCACTTGTTTTGTCGGTTCACTCTATTGTTTCGTTCGACTTTGCTGTGTCCCAATTGCCCGGATGGCATACCACGATTTTTCCTCCTTACTTCGTGGCTGGTGCAGTGTTTGGTGGTTTTGCAATGGTGATGACACTGATGATTCCTCTGGTGTCTTTATATAAGGGTTTGGATGAAATTGTGACCATTCGCCACTTGGAAGTCATGTCCAAAGTTATTTTGGTCACGGGTTCTATTGTCGGTTACGCCTATGGTATGGAGTTTTTTATCGCTTACTATGGAGGTAATCCTTACGAGTTATACGCATTTAAGAATCGAGCCTTTGGTGATATGAATTGGTCATACTGGTGGATGATCGGTTGTAATGTGCTGGCACCTCAGTTCTTTTGGTTTAAATGGTGTCGGACGACTCCTTGGTTTATATGGGTGGTTTGTGGGTTTGTGAATATTGGAATGTGGATGGAGCGATTTGTGATCGTGGTTACATCACTCCACAATGATTTTATGCCTGGTAACTGGGGATACTATTCACCGAGCTGGGTAGACATGATTACTTATTTTGGTACTTTCGGATTCTTTATGACTTTATTCCTCCTGTTCTGTCGATTCTTGCCATTGATTGCTATTTCGGAAGTTAAGGGGGTTACACCGCAGGCAGATCCACATCATCCAAAGGGAGGGGCTAAACACTAATGGATTCATCAGACGACTATCAGATTCCATATGGCGTGATGGCCGAGTTTGATACTCCGGCCGGAGCTATGCATGCTGCCGAGCAGGTGCGTGATGCCGGTTATATTCGGTGGGATGTGCATACGCCATTTCCGGTGCATGGAATGGACGAAGCAATGGGTTTAGGTAATTCCAAGGTTGGCTGGTTTACTTTTTGTTGCGGTTTGTGCGGTTTTTTTGGTGGTATGTTGATGATTTGGTTTATGAATGCCTACGACTACGGAATTCCTGTTGGAGGTAAGCCAAACTTCAGTCCATTTGCCTCTTTCCCTGTGGCATATGAAATGACCATTCTTTCAGGGGCATTCGGTTCGTTATTTGGAATGCTGTTCTTAAATCGCCTTCCAAGACTTCATCATCCACTATTGAAAAATATGAGATTTGCAGATGTTACCCATGATAAGTTCTTTGTGGTAATCGAGGCGGACGATCCAAAGTATGAGGAAGATGAAATTCGTGCAATGTTGAAGAAGGCAGGCAGTAAGCACATCGAATTGGTAAACGAATAATGCGCTATTTTATTACAGGATTTGTAGCTATAATTTGTCTGGTCATCGCTATGGCCGGATTTAGAGGCTCGCTTACGCGTAATAGGCCAATTGAGATTTTTCCAGATATGGATCGTCAGGCAAGGGTAAGACCGCAGTCAGCCAACCTTTTCAATGAAGTTTTGGGAGAGAGAGATGGAAGAGGATCTCGATTGCCAGCAGAGAATACAATTGCAAGAGGTGCTCCGATAGGAGACTCACCATTGAATACAGGTAGAAAGGAAGGTTCTGAAGAATGGGTTGAGGTCAATCCCCTTGATGTTGACGAAGATTCATTAGAACGTGGTCGAGAGAGATATGACATTTTTTGTGCACCTTGTCATGGTAAGGCAGGAGATGGCAACGGGATCACTTCTCAATACAATCTTGTTGCAGCTGATCTCCATCAGATGAAATTGGTACAGATTGAGGACGGTTATCTGTTTGATGTTCTTAAAAATGGATACAATTTAACAACGAATTCTGTTGGGGTTGCCTCTTATAGAATGCCTGCCTATGACTCTAAAATGAGTAATGAGGATCTTTGGCATGTTGTAAGTTATGTTCGCGCTTTGCAGTTAAGTCAGCTGGGTAAGCTTAGTGATGTTAGTGAGAAGGAACAGGTTAGATTGGAGAAAATTATTGAAAGCCAATAACTGAAAGAATTTTATCGTTTGATGACCGCTAAGAAAAAAGCCAGTACTAAAAAAGTTACCGCCAAAACGGCTGAGCCAGAATGTAAGTTTCCTGCATGGCTAAGTAAGCTTCCGTTGGTGTTAATTGCAGCTGGAGCTCTTTTGGCTATCATTGGTATATTTGTAGATAAAGTCCATTTTACCCATGCTTGGTTGGTTTCTTTCATGTTCTACCTAAGCATATGTCTTGGTGGATTTTTTCTAGTGTTATTACATTATCTTTTGGATACACATTGGATTGTGCCAATCCGGAGAATTGCAGAGCATCTATCCTGTTTGTTGCCAATTTTAGCCGTTTTCTTCATTCCAATTGCAATTTGGTCTGGGGCTGAGTTTGTTACGGTCTCATCTGGAGCACATCAGCATGAAAAGGAACAATCGGCTAAGGCGCAAGAAGCTGGTAAGAATGCAGCCTTGGCTCATGGGGAAAAAGTTGATGTAAAGGCAAGTGCTAATGATGAGCATTCTCATGGTCATGGAGGGCCGCGTGCATTCTATGCTTGGATGCAAACAGAAAAAGAATATATCGATTCAAATCCAATTCCTGAGCTAAGGGAAACTCATGATCATGCATGGTATGCAAAAAAGGGTTACCTAAATTCTACCTTTTGGCATCTAAGGTGGGTGCTTTGTTTTGTTCTCTGGGGTGTCTTTACTTGGTTAATGAGGAAGCATTCGTTAGCACAAGATTCAGATGGGGCATCCAAATGGAGTGGTTACAATAGAAAGCTGGCAGCCGGAGGTATTTTTGTTTTTGCTGCTACGTTGACTATTGGGGCAATTGATTGGATGAAAGGTTTGGAATATCAGTGGTTTTCAACGATGTACGGGGTTTATTATTTTGCGGGTAGTGTTTGGGTTTCTTTAATTACTATATATGTCATTAGTTTGTTTTTGAAAATTTATGGACCTCTTAAGGATGTTGTGCAGAAAACTACATTGAAGGATAATGCGACTTTGTTTTTTGCCTTCACAGTTTTTTATGCCTACATACATTTTTCTCAATATTTCCTAATTTGGAATGCTTCTATACCTGAAGAAACTTTTTGGTATGTAAAGAGAGAGCAGGGAACGTGGTGGAGTGTTGGTATGTTGATAGTATTTGGTCATTTCTTTGTGCCGTTCCTTGCTTTGTTGAGGCAGGATGTGAAGGTGAAGCCAGAGATAATGATTACGGTTGCTGTTCTAGCTTGGTTTTTACATTTTTGTGATATGAGTTACAATATCATGCCACTAATTCACGAATCAGATGGGTGGATGAGTTTAATTTGGATTGATTTGGGTTGTATGGCATTTATGGGTGGATGTTTGGCATTGATTTTCATGTATTTTTTCAAAAACAATCCGGCATACCCTCAAAAAGATCCGAGGATAGCGGAAACTATGGGAGTTTATGTTCAATTGCATTCTGAGGCGAAATCGGCAGGTAAGTGATGAGTGACGAATATTACAACCACGACAAGGAAGGCTCAGTTTTTACAAGCTTAATTCTTTTGCTTGTGTTTATGTTTGGCTGTTTTGTGGTGGTTCGTGTTCATGAGCCGGCTCAAGCAGTTGGTGCTGATAAAGCCAAGGAAAGATTGGCTACTAAAGAAAAGATTGATGATGCGGCTATCACCAAGCTCGCTGGGAATGCTGTGATAAATAAGGAGAAGAAAATAATAAGTTTACCCATTAAAACTGCAGTTTCCAGAGTGGCTGAGCTTGGTAAAGAGGAAGCTCGTAAGGAGTTGATAGAGCGAAGTGTTGCAAAGGATGGAAAATATGAAGCGCCTAAGGATGTGTCCAAGGTAGATCTTTCTAATCCTGCGCTTATTGCTCAGGGCAAGGTGTTATTTCAAACTAAAACGTGTTTTACTTGTCATCAGGTTAATCCTTCTATACCTGCTCCAGCTGGGATGGCAATCAAGGCGCCTACTTTCATTGGAGATTTTTGGGGAAAAGAGCGGGAAGTGCATATAGGTTTTCAGGGGCCGATTCAAAAAGTGGTTCGAAATGAAGAGTATTTTATTGAGTCTATAAAGCAGCCGATGGCTAAGGTTGCCAAAGGTGCGCTTGCACCAATGGTGCTTGCTCCTGGGTTAGTAAATGATGAAGAAGTTCTGGCATTGATGGCTTACGTAAAGTCCTTAAGTAAATAGATGAGTAGCCAATCCAAAAATTTAGAAGAAAAGATAGACCCGCGTGAAGCGGTGGATAGTTCATGTAAGGGGCCTTTTCTTTTCCTTGCGTTTAGTTCCATTACTTGGCTGCTAGCCTATAGCATTTTTTCTATGTTGGCCGGTGTTAAGGTGCATGCTTCTGGTATGATGGCTGACAGTGCATGGTTGTCATATGGTCGGATTGAGCCGGCATCTCAGTTGGCATTGCAATTCGGATTTCTTGTTCAACTCGGATTAGCTGTTACAGCTTGGATTTTAAGTCATCGTGGTAAAACGGTTTTGGTAGATGGAGGTTATTTTTTCCTTGGTGGAATAATTTGGAATGTTGGAGTGACGCTAGGTTTTGTTGGGATCCTTTCCGGTGAAGCTAGTGGGCTTGAAGGGCTACAAATGCCATTGCATGTATTACCAATTCTTTTTACTGGTTTTGCTTTAATTGGTATCAGCCTGATTCAGACTAATAATCGTAGAACTGATGAAGAGACGAGTCCGGCTCAGTGGTTTCTTTTTACAGCAACACTTTGGTTGCCTTGGGTGCTGGGGGGAGCTTTCTTATTGATTCATTATTTTAAGGCAAAAGGGGTGATGGCTAATATTGTTGATTGGTGGTTTATACAGAATTTTACAAAGGTTTATCTTACATTTGTTGCGCTTGGTGTTTGTAGCCATTTCTTTAGTCTGTTTTCCGGTCGTGGTGTGATTGGCCGTGGTTATGCAGTGTTTGCATTTTGGGTTTTACTGATATTTGGTTCGATAGGAGGGATAAGTATGGGATCTCCTGTCCCAGCTTGGTTGCCAGCGCTGAGTACTGTGTCAGCAGTATTCTATTTCATTGGTGCAGTCTCAATTTGGTATGTGTTGCATCATACGCAAAATGGAGCTTCAGCCCTTGATGATTCAGATAAAGACAATTTCTCTTTAATGCGATTTGCATTAATTATATTTGCTTCCATTTCAATTTTGAATTTGTTTTTTGCATTCCCTGGAATGGCAAGCAGTGTCGAGTATACAACATTCGGGCCTGCAATTGAGTTGCTATATAATTTGGGTTTTGTTGGTTTATTGCTAATAGCTTCATTGTATCATATTTTCCCGCGTTTTGCTGTGAGAGGATTATGTCCTGCAATGAATAAAGTTCAAAACATGGCATTAATTTTAGGAATAATGGTGGCTACCTTGCCAACAGCATTAGGAGGATTGATGTCGGGAGATGCTGTGTTGGGGGCGGGAGTTTATTTTTCTAGTTTTGGGGATTTATTAATACTGGTAG
>JAYZHR010000021.1:0-6446 GCA_036166355.1 Verrucomicrobiota bacterium
AGGATCTGTGCCGGCCAAGAACTCATCCAGATTGCTTACTCCATCTGAATCCGTATCGACCATCGCATCTGATGCGTTGGCAGGATTTAGTCCAAACTCAACTTCCCACTCATCCACCATACCATCAGCATCTCGGTCATTAACCATGATCCCAATATTATTACGACCCGCGGTTGGTGAATCTGAATACCAGTTTTTAGGTTCGTCACCGAATTTAGATGTGGAAACACGTTGAATAGAAAAACCAATACCGTCCGCATCACTAGGCCAAGGATCCGCATTATCATAGGTAATACTCTCAACTGGAACATAAGGCACATAACCTGCATCTTGTTGGTCAATCCCCTGTGAGTTATCTGGGCGTAAAAGGCTAATAGTTTCACCATCGTTAGACAGTCGACCTTTTAATGGCCCAATAATTTTGACTTCTTCCGGAACATTGTAGTAGTCACGGAATCGAGATTCAATCGACGGGCTTTTGACAGGATCAAAACCAACCAATAAAAGATAACCATTATCAGACAAATTGATGTTACTAGGGAACCTCATGCTCACTCCTCCGGATAGCCGCCATGTATTCAAAGGCTCAAGAGGATTATAAAGCGGCACAGTCACATTAGATATATTGTATAGCTCAATATATTCTAATTGAGATTGATCAAGACCTAAAATACTAGATGATCCCTGATATTGTATCTCATTGATCACGACCGGGCCAATGAGTGGCAGTGTATTCTCAGCTCCTTTACCAGTTCTAAAAGAAGCAATGGACTCTGGTGAATCGTTACCAAAAGTAGGCCTCGTTAAAGCTGTATTTTTCATCCCTTGACTCGTCGAAACAAGCCCGAATGAAACTCCATTTGCTGCCGGAGGTATTGACTGCACGACACGGTAACCATTAGGCGTTCCATCATCACCAATCGCAGAAAGGTAGACTGTATCACCATGAGCTGAATTAAGGCTGAAACCAGATCCTACTGGATTGAAATCGCCTTCATAAAAAACAGTATATCCGCCAGAAGAAATCGTGGTGCCATTGGGAATTTTAAACTGCTTGTCAGCTCCTGATTCATCACCCAATAACCAACCACTCAAGTCGATCTCTGATGCGCTAATATTCCGAAGTTCAATTGCATCTTCATAAGGAGCATCGGTATGGGATAATATTTCATTAAACACCACCTCAGTAAGGGGTAGATAGTTACTTGCACCCGGTGTAGGAGTATCGACAAAGTCGACATAATTTTTGGCACCATCTGGAAGACATCCACGGGAAATACCATCAGATTGATTAATAATTTCAACTTCATCAATCGGATTACGACGACTTCCATATAGACGCACCAATTCCCCTCGCCCTTTCAATCTGAAATTGAGATGTTGCGGCCCGGATTTAGCATCATCATCAGCTATCCAACGCACCCATCCTCCAGCGGGAATAAAAGTACTATTTGGAATAATATATTTGTTACGACCCACCGCTGTCGGATCATCTGTCAGTGAAAGCCCACCAAGGCTCACCGGAGAATCAGCTGGATTGTATAATTCAAACCAATCTGAACCAGAAGATGGGTTAGCCATCCATTCATTAATAACTAACTTAAAAGGATCTCCCAAAATCATAGTTGAGCCATTGGGCTCGGCAGGCGAAGGCTCGGCAAGGAGACGCCATTTACCAAGAATCTGTCCTATAGACTTACCAGGAATCTGAAAACCATACTCTACCGAATCCACTATAAATCCATCAGGATCAAACAAGTAAACAGCCCCGCCTTCTGCCGAAAGTGAGAAGCCGGTATTGGTCTTACTTTCAGGAATTCCCCCATCACATCGAACCACAAGATAGTTGCCATTGGCCAACTCAGAGCCAACAGGGAATAGCCAGCTACTGGCCCCACTCGAATCCTTTGATATACGAACACCTTCAAGAGAAATTGTCTTACCTGTATCATTAAAAATTTCTATCCAATCACTTGACCCTGTTTTACTGGAAGCAATTAACTCATTAAAACGTGGGCCATCATAATCAGGTAAACGGTTTGCACTGCCTGGTGTTGAGCCACGTGTAAACTTAACCCGATCACTGCCTCCATCGGGAAGTAAACCTTCTGACACACCAGTCCTTTGGCGGCTATACTTCATTGAGGCAAACTCAACACCTTCATTTGTAATTAGTGTAAGTGTTGCACCATCGGTTGGTAACGATAAGTCCAAATGATTCCAGCCAGATTTCATATCAAGCCAAACACGTAGATATCCCTTAGGTGGAATAGTAGTGATTCGGTGTAATCCTCCTACTTGCCAGCCAACACGAATGTGTAACCCAGTAATTAAAGCCGAATCAGTGGCATGTGGATTATAAAGCTCTATCCAGTCACGTTCACCTTCATCTGGATTAGCCATCCATTCGTTAATAACCAAACCAGTTGTTCTGGCAATAGGAACAGCTTTATTTGAAGATCCAAATGTTGATTGCCCTAGCATCCAACCAGTATTTGTCCTGATAATCGATCCCTGAACACTCCCAAAAGTAACTGCATCAACACGACTACCAGCAGGATTAAAAAGGGCTACTGAGTCACCTTCCTGCCCAAGACCAAAATCAGCGCGAAGACCAACGCCCTCTCCTTGCCCACACCAAACACCGAGCAAACCTGATTGCTCGATTTTAGTTCCATTTGGAAATATAAACTTATTTCCATCATCATCACGAAGCTCCCAACCAGAAAGATCAACCTGAGATTTCCCAAGGTTACGAAGCTCAACAAAATCAGGATCCGAATCAAGATTTGATTTCAAATGAACCTCATTGATAATCAAAACTGGAGCTACTCTATCCGCTCCCGCTCCACCTGGTGAACCTGCTTTTGTCGCACTCGACACCCAGTTGGATGCTGCACCCGGATCGGCAAGCACATCAACTAGTTCAAGCGAACTCCCATCACCGTCCGCTAATCTTGGCCAAACACCATCATCACTATAATTTACACTGGTTACTTCTCTCCAAACAGAATCATATAATGCCAAATACTCTCCGCTATTTGAAAGGTTACCATCATACCATCCGTAAATCTGCAAACCAGGATATCGCAATCTAAATGAACCGGGATCATCCCCCGATGCCAACACGATATATTGCCCAGGCCCTATTTTCGCATCTCCGTCGAATGTAAAATTGACACCCTCCAATCTATGCCAACCGAGTGAAATCTCCGATTCTCCACTATTAAACAATTCAACAAACTCATATTCACTTCCTCCAGGTGGATTGTACATGATCTCCGTAAATCGAATAGGGGTTCCAGCTCGACCAGTCTGGAACCGATGCTCCACCAATGCACTCCATTGACCGCCACTCATACTGCGCGCACGAATAGTTGTATCTTTTACCAGTTTGATCGGCGAATCATACTTGATTGCACCTTCCGCAAACTCAGCTCCAGTTCGTTTACCGATTGATAACTCTGCGTTAATAAGCATATCAGAACTGCCCAACCCAGAGTTTAAACCATGGATAGCCAGAATGTTTTTACCGTTCTTAAGTTCCCCAATATATTTGGATACATCAAATACAGACCAAGTAACCGCTGATGCATCATCATGCTGACCACTAGCTCCAGCATTCCATCGAGGATTCAAAGCTGCATTGACACGTGCAATTCGTGTACCATTAAGAAACGCTACAAACCCGTCATCATACTTCATTCGCAGCATGAAAAGATTAGCATCTTTATGATCTGACGAAGATATCCGAAAAGGAATACGCACAAAAACAGACTGATTAATCCCGTTCATTTCTTCATCCACATCAATACCAATGTGAGCTCTGTAGTCATTGTTCTCATCGTATCCAACGCCCCCAATTCCAGACTCCCAGTCATCATCATTAAACGGCTCATTTGCACCTCGCCATGTAGCATTAAGTTTATCCCCACCATTCTGAACAGATGGAATAAAAACCCATTTTTCATCATTTTCAGCGAGGATTGTTTTGCCAGTTTCTGCAACAGCTCCTGGTTTACGAGGATCTGAGCCATCCATGGTATAGTAGATATCACCTTCAGGGGCATTGAGATCAAGTAGATAACCTGAAGGGACTGCGCCTCCATTTTGTCTAAATTGAGGAGCATTATCTGAAAACTGGATTTTTTGACTAGCCATTTGACTCATCACGATCTCACGCCGACGCGGCACCCAAGTACTCTGAACTGAAGAATTTAGATTTCTTAGGACACCAGACATCTGTTCCTTCATCTCACGAAATCGTCGTAACACATTTTCATCTGTCAACGCACCACCATTGAAGTAATGAATCTGCACTCGATCCGCAAAACGCATTCGAAATTCTGGGTTCTTTTGAAGCGCTCGGTAAAAAACGGCTATCTCTGCTCCACCTGCCAAGGGCCCGCTACTTAAATTATTACCTGTAACATTTCTACCATTATTGCCGAAGGACCATTCGGCATCCCAAGGGATAAATCTCCACTTTCCACCAGGTACTCGCTCACGAGCGGCTCGCCAATTATTGTGAGGCCAATCACCGGTATTGGCGTAAACATTTAGCATGATGTAGTCGATAAAATTATCGATGTCCAACAACCTCTCAACTTCAGCGTAATTTAAGGAAACCGTTAAATTCTTTCGAAGTGCACTCTTCAACCGATCCCACATAACTGTATCTCCCTCGCGAACTTCACCAAACTGCGCAATAATATCCCACTCGGAGTTGACTCCATTCCATGAATTAAGAAAATCACTATCAATTCGCTCAGTAGGATTGTAATAACCTTCATACTTACCATTGAGGTAGAGATTCATAAATGTACCACGTGCAGAAATCTGGCCCATGTCCGCGGCTAGACGGCGCACCAATTCATCTATGATAAACGGGTTGGTATGGTCATTCATTCCAGCCCGAAGAACAATGTGATTGAAATCCTGAATCTGAAGTCCGGGGAAAAATGGATATCGTAAACGCCCAGGCCCATAATCTCCACGAAAGTAGAGACGGAACGAATACTTTCCAGCCGGCGGTCCAGAATTAGGATTGTAACGACCGCGAATGTAACTACCTCCCTGCACCCGTAAACCAGCGTTGGCATGCAACGTCTCACCAGTATCTGGGTAAATTAACTCCATTGAAACTGGACGTTCCCATGCAATACCACGCTTTGTAGTGTTACGAGGGCTAGTCTCCATAATCCCAGTATTCCCCCAAAGATTTGATCTTTCAGTGACAAGTGAAATCATTGGAAGAGAGGTTGCCGAACTACCCAGATTATAAGCGTAAGTATGAGTCTCCACTCGCGACGGCAACATACCCTCCTTAAAAACCGCAGCTCGCAATACCAATGTGCGACGCACCTCCAACGGCTTACTATAAATCTTGCCGTTTGTTTTAGTTGGTTCCGAATAATCTGTTGTGTAACGAATTATCGCATCTGGTTCCTCCGTAGTCAGATGCACCCTAAAAGGAGCATTATAAACACCACGCTTGGCACTAAACTGAGGAGGCGGGATCAGGCCGCGAATAGTCTTACCTCTGTTATTCTGCCTTGGCGTGGGCGAAGAAAACCAGGCCCAGTCCCCATTAGGCAATCGACCATATGAAATATTACTACGCTGCTCTGGATACGCAGGAGCAATTTCATCTACGAGACGGCGCGGTAACTCTGGGGTAAATAAACCAAGATATTCACCCTCGATTCCCAGTTTAAAATTTGTGTGAAGAGCTTGTCCAATCTTACTACGATTCTTACCACTGGCATGCACCAGCAAAGTTGCACCTGGCTTTACTGTTACATAAGGAAAAATCCACTTACCTGGTTTGGCTTTATCATCAGTCAACGACCAGCCTTCAAGATTGACGCTTATATTTCCAGCATTACGCAACTCAATCCAATCTCCAACATCCCCTTCATCATCTTTTATTCCGTCCCGATTAGCGGCTAGAAACTCATTGATTACTACTTGGTTAAATTCATGATCTAGATTCACTTGGTATTCCCAGCCTTCTGCAACCAATTGGTTCGGCTCCAAGGCCAAATCCGTCACTCCATGTTGAGCCACCCAAGAAATTTCAACCGTACCATTCTCAACAGGTTCAAACTCAATCTGCCAAGGACCACTAGCCAAACCTTTAATCGAAAGCGGTGGAACGCCGTTAACAAGAAGGTCATCCACATCCAAACCATTTACAGGCTCACTAAAAAAGAATCTAACTCGATCAAGTCTGCGCACCGTACTGCCTGGCGGAGGCAGAATACTTATCAATGAAGGAGACAAGTCATCGACAATACGATACTGGTAGGTTGCCAGGGCACTGGCAGTGTCCATTGGGTTGGGCGGCCGAGCTGAGTCGACAATGCCATGATTAGGATTCCAAGACAGAGTTGCCTCTCGGGAGTTAATCGGATCAAACGAAAAGGTCCATAGCATACTCCCAC
>JAYZHR010000022.1:0-9250 GCA_036166355.1 Verrucomicrobiota bacterium
GAGACTCAAGTGCGTGCACTGCTTTAACTAACCCGCTATCCAAAGCCAGTTTCGCAATTCGGGGGTATCCAAGAATCTCTAATTCAGCCTTAGGAAAACGATTACGAAGTGCTGAAAAAACCGGTAAAGTTAGCACAAAATCTCCTATTGCCCCTCCCCTAATAACCAATATTCGAGGAATATTTACAGTATTCGATTCGATCATTTATCCACCAAATTGGTCATCAGAATGACTCCCACTACTGCAACTACCGATCCGAATAACGAGCGAACAGTAGGCCTTTCCCCCTCAAACTTCATTGAGAAAGGAATAATAACCAGCGGCGCCATTGCCACAACAGATAGGACTATCCCAGATGGTAGATTATTCACGTTTAACGCCCATTGATAAGCCCCCACACCCAACGTGGGGCCGCACAGTGCGTTAGCCAACAGTAGCAGGATAATCCACTTTACCTTCGCAGGCATCATCCCTGCCCGTAAATCCACACCTCTGCGCTTACCGGAAACTATTCTTTGCCATGCGAAGACCAAAAACATGACCGCCAATCCACCAAGTACTCGTTGATACGCAGCAGAAAGGCCATCCACCGACATTCCCGCGTCGACCATGGAGCCAGCCTTACGACTAAGTACCGCACCACCACCCTGACCAATCGCAGAAATCAAACCCCAAAAAATTCCGATCTTCCAACGCGCCTTATCAATCTGACCTGTGTCACCAGGTGCCAATGCAAGGCCAACACCAATAAGGATTCCAACTCCGGCCAACACCTGCCCTGTGGTGAGTGAAGCCCCAAGCCAAAGCCACTCCACTATCGCGGCCAAAGGTGCAGCAAGACATTGGGTCATAACCATCGCCAAGCGTGAACCAATAATTCGATAAGCCTGAAACAAGCCGTAATCGCCCAAACCAAATCCGACGATTCCACTGATAAAGAACATCCCAAACGCACCTCCTCCAAAGCCCACTCCAAAAAAATGTGAATAGATACCAAGAAACAAAGCCGCCAAAAAAAAACGAGAAAGATTCGCTTCAACCGTGGTCAAGTGATGCGATAGACGTTTTCCCGAAACCGCCGACAGCGCAAATAAAATGGTCGCAAGAATCGCGGCGGTCATAAGTTCTTTATCGATTCAGAAAACCGGCCTTCCGCCATCCATCAAGTATGGATAGCAATTCCCCCTGCTCAGTCTCGGTGACCTCTACCAATGGCGGACGTACAACACCCCCATTCAACCCAATCATGTTGAGCATAGTTTTCATCGCAGAAACCTCGTAGCCCTTGCGTTTAGTTCGCAGTGCATATAACGGCACTACGTGCTCAGCGATAAGTTGATTTAATTCATCTGTTGCCTGAGCCAGGCCCAGTTCATGGAGCTTGATTGAAAGTTTTGGGGCCACCGCGGAAATACTAGACGTATAAGCCCGAACTCCGATGCCATAATAACCAGGCACCATGTCATCCCCTGCACCTCCAACCCAATGCAACTTATCACCCAAGTGCTCGCGAATCATCTGATAGCGACGAATATCCGCCGATCCATCCTTCCAAGCAACGACATTGGGAATCTCGGCCAACAGTTCAGCCTGATGCGGCGTAAAATGTGCCCAATCCCGACTATAAACCAAAACACCCAAGCCACTCGCATCAGCAATACTTGCATAATATTCAATTAATCCATCCATCTCAGCATTTGGGTAATATGGAGGGAATGCCAACACTCCATCAGCTCCGCAATCGGCCGCCTGACGCGCCAACAACTTGGCCAAACCACCTGCAAATCCAACTCCGGCGATGACCGGCACTCGACCGGCCACCTCCTGAATGGTTGCTTCGACCACCTGCCGCACCTCATCAGGATCAAGCGAGTACAATTCCCCGGTGCCACCTGCTGCAACAAGCGCGCACATGGGCTGCTCTAGCATATATCTCACATTCTCGCGGTGACCATCAATGTCGAGCGAATGATTTTCGTTGAACGGTGTCACCGGAAATCCGATCACACCATTGAGTCTTGAACAAAGTTCCTGTGGATTCATTTAAATACTATTACCAACGAGGAAGCTGACGCCTCCAGCTAGGATCAATATGCCTGCGCATCTCTGCTTCATCATCACGTTTCCGATATGGACATTTCCTAAACCTCTCTTTGCCCCGCTGAATCTGGTCATAATCTAAAGAAACACCCAAACCCGGCTTATCTGTCACCGCCACACTACCACCATCAATCGGAACCCGGCCTCCATCAACAATCTCGTCGGCCTCAGATTGCCACGGATAATGCGTATCACAAGCATATGTTAAATGAGGTGTTGCAGAAGCAACATGTGCCATCGCCATTAATGAAACACCTAGATGACTATTTGAATGCATCGATAAACCTATCCCAAACGTTTTACACACACGCGCCAACTGCTGAACTTGCCGCATTCCCCCCCAATAGTGATGGTCACAAAGGATTACCTGCACTGCATCAAGCCTTACAGCCTCTGGAATATCACCAAATGAAGTTACAGCTACATTACTAGCCAAAGGTGTTTCAATGCCATCTGCCAATAAACGTCGACGAACTTGACTCATACCATCAAGACCAACGCAAGGATCCTCCAAATAACCACCCTCGGAAAGCTCCTCCGCTAAACGACTCCCCACCATAACAGAAGTATCAACTGACCAAGCACAATTGGGGTCAATACGAAGAGGTACAGATTTACCCAGCACCGCCCTCAATTGCTTAATTGTTTCAATTTCAACAGCAGGATCTAAAACACCACCTTTAAACTTGATTGAATTAAAGGCATATTGTTTACGCATTTGTTGAACTTGAGCAACAATACCCTCTGGTGAAAGAGCCTCCCCATACTTATCCTCACGGACGTCTTCACCTTCTCCCCCTCCGCCAGCATGTTTGTAAAAGGGATATGCTGAAAACGGCACTTTATCTCGTATTCGACCACCTATTAAATCGCAGACCGGTTTTCCAATGGACTTGCCAATTAAATCTAGACAAGCAGTCTCAATTGCCGAATAAGTTCGAGCATCTGCATCAAGCGGGTTTTCTCCTGGAACATCGTGAGTTTGAGAACGCTCAAGCCCACTAGCACCACCTTCTACCATTTCAAATAAATCACCTGTCAACCTATGCGGACATGCACCAATCAATTTATCCCGAACTGCTTCCAGCGCTTTAGCAGGTTCGTCTCCTCCATAGGTCTCAGCAATCCCCACGATCCCATCATCTCCTTCAACCTCAATAACATTACGCAAGGCATAAGGCTGATGCAGTCCATAACTGCTTCGCAGCGGAGGATCAGCCATAGCAATGGAGTGCACTTTTAAATCCCTGATTCGCATAAAACCTAAACAGATTTTGGCTTCAAATAGTCGCATATTCAATGAGAGAGTGCTGATATGACGTATTTGAACCAACACAATAGGAACATAAAATAGGCTTTTTATGGTTAAAAACACAAAATATACAATTAATTTAAATTTATTTGAACACACCAACAGGCCCCATAGTCAATGTACAGTGCGGTGATTGTATTGTCTGGTTGGTACTGTTACTTGATGATCGCCGCTCTTGGTGCGCTCATGGCGTCCGTTTGTTCTAAATTGTGAAGGGGTGCGATGGCCTCCATCCCCTGAGCTAGCGAAGCCCTATCTAATCGGTAGGGCTTCGCTGTTTTTTATAGCAATTCCCTTTCATTCTCGATTTCAGCGCCTATATTCCACCCCCATTAAGACATTTGATATTACATGACAACTGAAGAAAAAGTTGAAAACTGGTTTGTTCCACTTTCCACCTCGGACATTACATTAAAGCAAGCCTACTCTCAATTAGATGAGTTTGGCCTTGAGCAAGGAGACATCCCTCTAATTATCCAATTGGTTGAGAATCCAAAATTCGACCTACCAGGTCTTGATATTTTCCATGGTGCAACTAATTTGGAAACGCACGATTACATACATATCCTTCTCGGCCGTGGGGTGATGATTAAAGATGAAGCATTTGTGCTCGGATTCACCATGGGAAGCAGTAATAGAGTCACAACAACCGAGGAAAGCCTTTTCGGATTCTTGACAAAATATGTTTATCCAAAAGGCTACCGTTTCACAGATGAAGATTTACATATTTTCAAAGATGCCGTGCGCTTAGGATTTATATCTGATTGCCAATCATTAGCCAAAATTGATTATGATAAATATCTGGATTGGCCATTAAGCAAAATCAGAGATGATATTGGCTTGGAAGTCGACTTACTTAAATCCTACTACGCAATCGAAGCGAAGCGTTATCCCCACATAAAAGAATGCAATCGAAATCTAGTCGGATTTTAATGTTTAACTAAAAGAATTAGACAAATTTTCAAACACTCTTCTATTAGCATTTATAAACATATCTAGAACTTGCTTTGATTAAGGCTTAATAGATCGAAGAAGAGCAACATGTTCATCAAATGATTCATTCAATAATAAATCAAATTTACTATAAAAATCATTTATACTTTTAAAATTTCCATACTTACTTACCGCTAAACGCCATCCATTCTTTTCAACCATTGGATAAAAATCTTTGGCGAATCGCTTCACACTTCGGCTCTCAGAACGATTTATTAACAATGCAACAGCCCAAGCCCCCGCATCATAGGCTAGATGACGATAATATTTTTTAAGGAATGGCCTCTCCTTTTCTATTTTACCTACATCCTCAAAATCAATCAGTGAGGCTTCCTCTTTTTTAACAGACTTTGCCATCTTCATTGATTCTTTCATTGATTCTTCAAAATTAATCCATTTGTGTTCATTCCCAATATAGAAGGCCAGAAACTCCGCCCCGCCCTCGGTTAGCCAAGTGGGTGTGGATGGAAAAGCCCTTTGATATACATGCACATATTCATGTATGCCACGGGTATATAAATAAGGCATGGGAAATCCATGTGGATTAATGAAAACCAATTCCGAAAGAGGAGAAGGAGTAAAATCAACATACGATAAATAAGCCTCTGTAGAACCTTCCCTAGCTCTGGTTATCAAAGATGCTCCATTTCCCTTAAGACAGCCCTGTAAGTTATCACCAGACTCACTATGTCGATTCTTGCAATAGGCATCAATAATTCCCTTGGTAACACTATCTGACTTTAGTTCATCATTCTCCTGGCCAATGATATATACACAAAGGGGACCATAATTACCAAGATACTCACGAGTAGTATCTATTCCAGTTCGAAGAACACGAAACCACTTTTCAGGATAATTCTTATTCCTCACGTATTTCGGATCTAAATCTGTTTGAATCATTCGCTTTTGACTATCTTCTGCAAATATTTCAGACGATTTTAAAAACAAAGACACAACAAGCATCACAAACAATAAATTCCTGATAAATAAGATCACAAAAGAAAAATAGCCTCCTCTTCTTGACTCATGCCAGAACTAATTCAAAGCTTCTGGGGTTGAAAACAATTTTCTACTACTTTAGTTAGTCGAATATTAATTAATATGAATAGATTTTTCACAATCATATTTACATGCATCAGTATAGGATTTGGATATCAGAAAACCATACAGGCAGTTCCTGTAGACATAACATCATACGATTCCAAATGCGGGGTAGCAGTGCAATCGGACAATGATTTACTAACCGCTAAATGGGATACACCTGATGGACAAACAGAAATAAAACTAAATATTTCAGGAAACGGATCTTTGGTTAAATCAATCAATGTTAAATCGGGCACTAACAATCCAATAACTATTCTTCAAAATGCTCATCCAGCAATATTATTAACGATTAGCGAACGTGACTTAAATAAAAGAAACGGTTGGACAATATTTTTTGATCGCGTTGATCGAAAGCCCAGAGAAACAGAAAAACTAAAGCTTAAACCAGAAACTGTAAAAGTTAAGAGCAGAGGCCAAAGATGCTTTATAGACATCGACAAGCTTGAAGGACAATCATTCTCAGGGAGGCTACGTTTCATAATATACGCGGGGTGTGATCTTATACATGTTCAAGCTATAGTAAAAACACAACAGAAAGCGCGTGCCCTACTTTATCACGCAGGGCTAACCTGCGATCCAGAAAGCAAATCTATCTCGTGGATTGGCCTTGATGACACTGTTCATAACACAAAAGCAAAACCGCGATCAGCTGCACCACAGAAAACTAGGCACAGAACAATCGCTATTGAGACGGAGACAGGAGGTGTCGCAATCTTTCCACCACCAAAGCGCTATTTCTATCCACAGGATGAAGCATACAACCTAGGTTTCACATGGTGGGGATCAGGATTCATGAACACTCTATCTGGTTTTGGAATTGGAATCCGTCAAGATCCCCGAGGAGATCGACGCTGGATACCATGGTTTAATGCACCACCTAATACCGAACAGGAATTAGATATGTTCTGGCTTCCTTCACGAGATAGAGGCAAAAAACTTTTCAATCGCGTCAAAGCTTACACAAACGGAGACCAATTTCCGAAATTAAAAAACCATAAAACGTTTACCAGTCATTACCACATCGAACACACCACAAGTTTCATTGAAGAACTAGCCAAAAACAAAAAAAACACAATACCGAAATCAGTCAGGAATCCGGAATTTATTAACGTATTTAAAAAAGCAGGAATTCAGATCGTACATCTTGCCGAATTCCACAATCGGCTTGGCCCAGCAAGACGTAATCCAGATAAAACCCTACCTATGCTAAAGGCACTACATGATGAATGCGAACGCCTTTCAGGCAAAGAATTACTTCTACTTCCCGGCGAAGAACCCAACGTACACTTAGGCGGCCACTGGATTAGCTTCTTTCCAAAACCAGTTATGTGGGTATTAAGCCGCCCTAAAGACAAACCTTTTACTGAAATTCACCCAAAATATGGCCGAATATATTATGTAGGCAACGCCGATGATGTGTTAAAACTAATGGAACTGGAGAAGGGATTAATGTGGGCAGCACATCCCAGAATTAAAAGTTCTACTGGATACCCTGACCGATACCGTAATAAATCGTTCTTCAAATCTGATCGATACCTCGGCGGAGCTTGGAAAGCCATGCCTGCCGACCTATCAAAACCTCGTCTAGGTTGGCGTGTAATCGACCTATTAGATGACATGTCCAACTGGGGAGATAAAAAATACATAGTCGGTGAAGTTGATATATTCCAAGTCGACAACACTACGGAGTTTTATGCACATGCAAATGTTAATTACCTACGACTAGATAAAATACCCCGTTTTCAAGATGGCTGGAGCCCAGTACTTAAAGCATTACGTGATGGAGCTTTTTTCATATCCACAGGCGAAGTACTAATGCCTCATTTTACAGTAAACGGGAAAGCTTCAGGTGAGACTTTAAAATTAGAAGCAAATACTCAAACAGAACTTACGGTTAATCTCGAATGGACATTCCCCATGAATTTTGCAGAAATCGTTATGGGCAATGGTAAAGATGTAACTCGTAAACGCATAAATCTTGCCAACACAAGATCATTCAGCAAACAAACAATAAAGGAGAAACTTAATCTAAATGGTAAGACCTGGATTCGCATTGAAGCGTGGGACATTGCAGCTAACGGAGTTATATCTCAACCCATATGGATTGAATAACCACATATAAATCAGATATCTATTGAAAAATATTATGAGATAATGAAGAAGTGGTTGTCCCGCAAGGATTTGAACCTTGGCTAACGCTGTCAAAGAGCGCTGTGCTACCGCTACACCACGGGACATCGTGGTGGGCGGTTTTTTAGAGGCCAACAACCCTTTTGGCGAGTTTTTTTTATTAAATATTATCTGCCAATGCCCCAAATCGAACCCCTCTGGTACTTATCAGAAGGTGATCATAACCCAGACCCAACATTATTCTTTCATAAATAAGACAACCGTAAAGCGCAACATCTGCACGGTTAGCAGGCAAACCGCAAATATTTTTCCGCTGCGCTAACGGCAAACTCCACAATTTTTCACTCCATTTAACAGCCTGCTCTCTCGACAAGGTCACCTTCTCAATCTCTTTTCGATCGAAAACCTCTATGCTTAATTCCATCATGGCTAGTATGGTTGCAACCCCCCCTACCCCAACCAAATGAAAATCAGACTTACGCTTCCAGTGATCACTACAAACAACCTGCCGCAGTTGAACATCAATAATATTTCGCAGCGCTTCCAACTGATCATTTATTGGAGGATCATTCACTGAAAAACTCTCCATTAATCTAACTGAGCCCAAAGAGATGCTTCTATATCTCGCTACTCCGCCTGAGTTCCCACTAGTAAATTCGGTACTACCGCCTCCAGCATCTACCACCAAAAGATTATTCTGAGTGAATCGACTATCAGTCATGACTCCAAAAAAAGAAAAACGAGCTTCATCATCCCCACTAAGAATAGAAACAGGTTGATCAATCATAGCTAACAACTGACTAGCATTACTGGCTTCTCTCACTGCACTAGTGGCTATAAGCCTTAATTTTTCAACTCCTTCAGATTCTGCCAACTTGATAAAATCATTTACCGCCACAGAAGTAGCCTCTATCGCATCAGGTTGAAGCTGAGCACATTTATTATACAAGCCCTGACCCAAACGAGTCTGAGAAGCTATCTCTGTTACAGGATAAATCTGATGATCAACAGAATCGACTATTAGAAGCTTAACCGAGTTACTCCCTATATCAATAACACCTTGGCGCATTAATACTCAGGCGTGATCACGGGCCAAAACTGCAGCTCCAGTTATCCCCGCATTGTCTCCTAATTTGGTCGCAATAATTCGAACTTTACGAGCCCCTGGCATAATACGATTAAGTGCAGCCTCCTTAATTTTAGGCAGCATTGTCTCCTCCAATTGCTCTATCATCCCTCCACCCAATGCAACAACTTCAGGATTTAGCAAATTACATAAATTAGCAATTGCAACACCAGAGTAAAAACAGGTTTCATCAAGCGCCTTTATTGCCAATTTATCACCCGCCTCCACTGCGCGACGAAGTTTACCACTACGAATTTTGGTGAAGTTTTTATCGTCATCAACAAGCATTGTCTCTTTCCCATTTTCAACAGCTTTTTTAATTTTATTATATATTGCTGTTCGACTAGCGAATGCTTCGTAACAGCCGGACACACCACATCCACAAACCGGCCCATCAGGATCAAGTACCATATGCCCAACCTCCCCCGCAGCTTGGGTTTCTCCTTGCAAAAGGACACCATTAGAAATAATGCCCGCGCCAATC
>JAYZHR010000023.1:0-19560 GCA_036166355.1 Verrucomicrobiota bacterium
CGCAATTCCTTTTCTGGCAATTCTGTTAAATCTTTTCCTTCGAGTACAATTTTGCCTGAAGTCGGACGAATCAATTGCATGATTGCTCGAGAAAGTGTTGTTTTTCCACAACCCGATTCCCCCACCAGACCCAAGACTTCACCCTTTACTAGAGACAAACTGACACCATCAACAGCTTTTACATATTGCGTTTCTTTGCTGCTGAACAAAGATTTTCGCATTGGAAACCAAGATCGAACCTCTTTAATTTCAAGAAAAGAATTCTCAAGGCTCATTTCATATACTCCTTATAATTTTCAACTGAAGCAGGATGAACCTCCACCCAGTGACCTGGTTCCACCTCCAAAAATTGAGCCTGCATGCGAGCCTCCTCTTCTGTGAATTGCAAATCACTACGAGGAGCAAATGCACAAGCAGGCTTATCCCCGATAGGCTGTGGTGGAGCGCCTGGAATAGTATAAAGCTTCCTGCCTTTCTCCTGAATTGATGGAATCGATTTCTTCAAGCCACGCGTATAGGCATGATGAGCACGATAAAAAATATCATCCGCTGTCCCAGACTCTACAACTGTCCCGGAATACATCACGCTTACTCTATCACAAAAACCAGAAATAACTCCAAGATCATGGGTAATCAATATGACAGCCATTCCAAGTTCGTTTTGCATCTTACGAATCAATTCTAGAATCTGAGCTTGAACAGTAACATCCAATGCCGTAGTTGGCTCATCAGCAATCAATAATTCTGGTTTGGTTATTAATGCCATAGCAATCATGATTCGCTGTCTCATCCCTCCAGAAAATTCATGTGGATACAAATTGTATCGCTTTACCGGATCAGGAATACCAACTGCATTCATCATATCCAGCGCACGCTCTCGGGCTTGCATCTTGTCACATATTTTGTGAATTAAGAGAGGCTCAATTAGCTGAGCCCCAACCCGCATGTAAGGATTCAATGATGTCATAGGGTCTTGAAAAATCATTGAAATTTTTCTAGCGCGAATCTGGTTCAAATCACGATTCGACATTTGCAGCAAATCCTCCCCATCAAAGATTGCTGTTCCAGATACGATTCGACCGGGAGGCTCAGGAATCAAACGCAAAAGCGAATAACAGGTCACAGACTTCCCCGAACCAGACTCTCCGACAATACCCAACGTCTCACCTTTCTCAAGATTCAATGAAACGCCATCAACCGCACGCACAGTGCCTTGGCGTGTATCAAAATACGTAGCAAGATTTTCTACCTTTAAAAGAGACATCCCAAATCTGAACCCATTAACGAAATTAGCCGATTAGCTTCAGTTTCGCGCACAGAGAAAACAAAAATTCATCATAGAGCAACAAGTAAAAAAATCTGTAAAAATAACAACCGCCCTTTAGGCTCCCCTCCCTCCGTTCAATTTATAATCGATTATTGCCAAATGAAGACCATATTTCATCGACTTTTTACCCGAATTCTAAGCATTGCTTGTGCAATTGGTTTCGTGTGCTTAGCCAAGGCTGAACACTTACACGGTATTCACTGCAACCATGGAGCAAGTATTTGGTCCAATATTGACTCGCCATCACAACGTTACGCCCCAGACAGAATGGTCGACATTCAACATTTTGAACTTGATGTCACCCCAGATTTTAAAAATAGACGTGTATCAGGTAAGGCAACTTTCACTTTTCAGCCTATTTTAAAACAACTCTTCGAATTAAGGCTAGATGCTCATAATCTCGAAATCCAGACAGTAAGCAGTAGCCACGAGATTGCCGCTTGGCAAAATACAGACCGGGCACTAATTGTAACATTCACTGAGCCAATCTCCTCTAAGACTAAGGCAAAACTAACTGTATCTTATGAAGCAGAGCCAAAAAAAGGTCTCTACTTTCGGACACCTGAAATGGGTTATGATTCTGGTGACACACATATATGGACCCAAGGAGAATCTATCGAGGCAAGGCACTGGTTTCCGTGCTTTGACGCTCCCAACGAATTTTTCACCTCAACAATGACATGCCGAGTCCCATCAGAGATGACTGTTCTATCAAATGGTCGAAAAATATCAGATACCATTGACGATAAAACCAAACTCCGAGTGGTTAAATGGAGTCAAGAAAAGCCTCATGTTAATTACCTCATAACACTCGTTGCTGGTTATTTTAAGCGGCTTGAAGATAACCATGGCGATCTATCAATGTCGTTTTGGACTGCACCATCAGACTTTAAAAATGCAGCCAACTCTTTCCGCTTCACCAAGGAGTGTATGGAATATTTTGAAAAGGAAATCGGCATGCCATACCCATGGGCAAAATACGACCAAGTCACAGTACAAGACTTTCATTGGGGAGGCATGGAGAACACCAGTATTAGCACCCTAAATGCCTCAACGTTGTTTAGTAGTGAGACTGAAAACATTCGTAGCAGCCAAGGACTAATGGCACACGAATTAGCTCATCAATGGTTTGGCGATCTCGTCACCTGCAAAGACTGGAGTCAACTCTGGCTTAATGAAGGATTTGCAACGTACTACACACACTTATTTGCAAGACACAAAGACGGTGTTGACGAGTTTCGCTACGGCCTATACCGCGATCAAAAACGCCTCACTAACCGCAAAGGAGACAAAGCCCCAATGGTCAACCGAGACTATAAAATTCCCCAAGAAATGTTCAGAAAGTACGGATTCCTCTCCTATACCAAAGGCAGCTGGATTCTGCATATGCTTCGTTCTCAACTAGGGCCAGAACTATTTCGAAAATGTGTAAAGTCATATCTAGAACGTCACCAACATGGTAACGTCGTGACCGAAGATTTGCGTTCAATAATTGAGGAATATTCCGGCCGATCCTTCGATCGATTTTTCGATCAGTATGTGTTTCATGCCCATCATCCGGAACTAAAAGTCACCTATGCTTGGGATGAAAAAGCCAAAATCGCCAAACTGAGTGTGCAGCAAACTCAAAAGATAGATAACAACGTGCTGCTCTTTCATGTACCGCTACCAGTACAATTCAAGATTGATGGTAAATCATTTAATCAAATTCTGCCTATCACCAAGTTATCCGAGGATTATTACTTACCACTACCTAAAGCTCCCCACATCATCCGCATAGATCCCAACCTTACCTTACTAGCAAAAATTTCCTTCGAACCTCCAACCGCACAGATTCACGCACAACTGGCTGACCCCAACGATTCACTTGGAAGACAACTAGCAGTCGAAATCTTGGCCAAACGAAAAGACAAGACAACCGTAGAAAAACTAAAACAAACACTAAACAATGATTCATTTTATGGTGTTCGCATTGCAGCTTCTCGAGCACTCCGAAGCATTGCCTCTGAAGCGGCATATTCAGCACTTACAGAGTCCACCAAACAGTCCAACGCCAAGGTAAGATTACAGGTTGTATCCGATATAGCATCTCAACCTAAACCCAACGCACTCCCTCATCTAAAGCGTATCTTATCCAGTGAAAAAAACCCGAGTATAATTGCTCGAGCTATTGGCGGCTTAGCCGGACACGATGACAAGGAAACAAGCAAACTAATTAACCAAGCACTCGGCCAAACATCATTCCGCAACCAAATCGTCGATGCTGCCATAGGCGCATTACGGAAACAGGACAAACCTGCAAACATCTCAAAGATTCGCACCTTGGTAGAAGAAGACGACAATGCATTTACAACCAACGGATATGCTAATGCTCTGCGCGCCATTGCATTCCTTGGTCGAAATCAAAAAAACAAAACCAGCCTCCGAGAATTTTTTGTTAACCATATCCAAAATCCCAAACTCCGTGTAGCTCTGGCTGCAATCGAGTCACTCGGCCAACTTGGCGATCCGAAAGCAATTGCGGTACTAGAAAAATTCACAAATAATGCCGAGGATGATCCAAGTCGAAAAGCCGCAGAGGAAGCGATCGAAAAAATCAGAGCTGGGCGCAAACCAGCAGATGATTACAAAAATCTCCGCAAGGAAGTTACAAATTTAAAACAATCCAATTCCAAGCTTACTAACGAGCTGAATACTCTAAAAAAACGATTCGAAGCGGTATTAGACAAAAAATTGTAACTTTTTTAACTAAAAACCCGAATATAGAAGACGTGCGGT
This sequence comes from Verrucomicrobiota bacterium, assembly GCA_036166355.1. Lineage (GTDB taxonomy): Bacteria > Verrucomicrobiota > Verrucomicrobiia > Limisphaerales > UBA1096 > UBA1096. Next base: position 4,106 of record JAYZHR010000023.1, read on the forward strand.
TTGGCTGAATAACCGGCAACACACAACTTAAAAGACTAATATAATGAAATCATTTAAAGTAATCCTTACATCTCTCGCCGTTTGTTTGGCGATGTTCACTGCTGATGCAGCAGAGAAAAAAGAAAAAGCTGCCGATAAAAAATCAAAAGCTGCTAAAGAACGTACTGTTAAAGGTACAATAATGTGCGCCAAGTGCACACTAAAGAAAACCGACTCATGTCAGGCTGCATTGCAGGTTAAGCGTAAGGGCAAGGACGGAAAGGAAGTCGCTCGCGTTATTCTTTTGAAAAACAATGACATCACCAAGGCATTCCATAGCAAGATTTGCGGCAGTGGTGACAAAGTGGCCGTAGGAGTAACTGGCAAACTAGAAGGCAAAGGCAAAAACCGCGTTTTGGTAGCTAGCAAAATCAATGACAAACCGGCTCCAAAAGGCAAAACAAAGGTTACTGGCAAGAAAAAGAAGAACAGCTAATTGATTGAATCAATTTCTCAAAAAGTCCCAGTCTAAAGCTGGGGCTTTTTTTTTGCGACAATGAGAATACAATCAATCTCAACCTGGGGGCCACTGCAATGCACGCCCTCCGAGAATATGGCAATGAAGATGCGGTACAGATTCACCTCCATCCCGACCATTATTAATTACAAGGCGAAAACCATTCTCCTCTAAACCAATATTTCGCGCTACTTCTGCAGCCTTTAATAAAATATGGCCCAAAAGCATCTGATCTTCAGCCTTTGCTTCGTTCACACGAGGAATCGCTTTACGCGGAATCAAAAGCACATGAGTTGGAGCTTGAGGACTGATATCTCGAAACGCCAACACTTGATCATCCTCATAAACAATGTCCGCTGGGATTTCTTTATCACAAATTTTTTGAAAGAGAGTTTTTTCCATAGTTGGCTGGAAAATTCTGAACCAAAATATCATTCAGTACCAGTCAACTAAATTGAATCAATTTGACATTATCAGTCGATAAGGAAAAATTTGCCCTGTTATCTCTCAGTTATGGACAAAACAAGCGCACCCTCACAAACCAATCAAAACAGCATGGAACCTCACCGAGGCACTTTAATTTTAGTTCTAGGAATATTAGGTTTAACCATGTGTGGTCTTTTTACTGGTATCCCAGCATGGATCATGGGCAAAAATGATTTGGAAAAGATAAAAACCGGACAAATGGATCCTGAAGGAGAAAGCACTACCAAAGGAGGTATGATCTGCGGCATCATCAGCACTGCTCTTGGTCTAATTGCTATAATTGGCATGATTCTCTTGTTAGTACTTGCAGGGGGCTTAGCAGCACTAGAACCTGCCATAAGAAATTAATAATGAAGCAATATTATTTTAAAGCCGAAAACGGTGAAGAATACGGTCCAATATCTGCAGATGACATTAGTAATTGGCAAAGACAAGGACGCATGAACAGTGAGTCTTGGGTTCGTTACGAAGATTCTGAAAACTGGCAGCCCTTGAGTAGCTTCAGTGAGTTAAGTTCCACCCAGATATCTCAGCAATTACTTTCTGGAGCCGGAAGCACATTGGATTCAAATAACGAAAGCCCTGCAACGCAAGCAACAGAACCACAACAACGAAACGAACAACACTATCAGCCTCATCGCGGTGTTATGATCATGGTATTTGGAATTCTAGGGATCGCTTGTTGTTTTCCTTTCGGTATTGCCGCGTGGGTTATGGGGCATAACGATATGAAATTAATTGATTCTGGCGTAATGGATCCTACGGGAAGAAATATGACCAATGGAGGGAAAATCTGCGGTATTGTTTCAGTTATTATTACGTTCCTATATTGCGGACTTTCTCTGTTGGACATACTCCCAGAACTGTCTGAACTATCTCGGATGTAATAAAAGAAGTAATTAATCTTCTAGTTCTTCAACTCCACTTGCTTTATCCGTCGGGCAACCCGCACGAAGCCATCCGTTGACAAACGAATCAAGGCTGCCATCCATCACTCCCTGGACATCTGTTGCCTGTACATTCGTACGTAAATCTTTCACCATTCGATAGGGCTGAAAGACATAACTACGAATCTGATTCCCCCATGAAATACTACCTTTGTCTCCATAAAACTTTTCCATCTCGGACTTTTGTTCATCCTCTCGTAATGCAGTAATTTTAGCCATTAATATATTCATCGCAGTGGCCCTGTTTTGGTGCTGTGAACGTTGGTTTTGACATGCAACAACTAACCCAGTTGGAATATGTCGAATACGTACCGCCGTCTCCACTTTGTTCACATTTTGCCCCCCTTTCCCTCCGGAGCGAAACGTACCAACTTCAAACTCACTAGGTGGCAACTCCTCCTGCTCACTACTTTCAATCTGAGCTATAACATCAACACTTGCAAAACTGGTATGACGCCGTTTATTAGAATCAAAAGGCGATATGCGAACTAGCCTATGAACCCCACGCTCCGCCTTACAATAGCCATAAGCATTTTCTCCTGAAATAAGCAGGGTTGCACTTTTAACCCCAGCTACTTCACCTGGCAACAGTTCACTAACCTCCCCCTTCCAACCACGTTCCTCAACCCAACGTTGGTACATTCTTAAAAGCATGCTAGCCCAATCACAAGACTCAGTCCCACCAGCACCTGCATTAATGGATAGAATACAGTTATTACTGTCATGAGGCCCATCTAACATTAATTCCAACTCTAAATTCTCCAATCGCACTGCAAATTTAGATAGGTCATTCTCAATTTCTGAACGTATATCAGCCTTTATAGATTCTTCTTCATCCACCGCCATCTGAAGCATCATCTCCATATCGGACTGTTCTGTCTCAGCTTTAAGAAGTGGCTCAATACGACGCTTAATTGCCGCCGACTCGTCCACCAGTTTTTGAGCATAATTTCGATTATCCCAGAAATTATCCTGTGACATTTCACCTTCAATCTCAGTCAGACGGGTCTGAGCCTTGGGAACATCTAAAAACTTCCGAAGGTGCGCAACACGATCGGCTGTTGACTTCAATTGCTCCTCAATCTCTTCAAACATAAGGCCGGGCAATGTAAAGTTGAAGATTCAAGATTCAAGAACCAAGTGCATCGAATTAGCTCAATTAGCTATAAATCTATTACCAAATACCTTGATCCCGAAGTTGGTTCTCCGCCTGTTCCGCCCATCCACGGTTCGCAGCTGGGCTTGCTGGACTGGGATGCAGCACACGACCAATCTTGACAGACATGTCACTTAGCACATCCCTCGCCTTTTTCTCAGCAAACCCCCCAACAGCAACCAGCCATTCCGGCTCTAGAATCTTAATCACATTAATTAAATGTTCATTACATAGCATTTCAAGGGGCTTCGCCTCAACGACTGGCAGCTTATCTGGAGTTCGGTTCCGACCAGAATTTTCGAGAAATGCAAGCGGACAATAATTCAAAACAAAATGTTCCTTGAAAAACTCTTCCGGATTTAGGAATACATCCGAAAAAAACCCCCAAAGCCTTCTACCGCTTACTTCGCTTCGCGTGCACTTCAATCCAAGCACTTGTCGTTTGGGATGCTCCCTATCCGGCTTACCAATTTGTGCGTCAATTCTTAACCAGTCTCGTACCGCCGCCACTTCCCCAAACGGGACTCCCACTTGCGCCATTCCAAATGGACCTGGATTCATCCCCAAAAAGACAATACGTTTTTTACCTCCACCATACCGACTCAAAAATTGCTCATGTGCCAACCATGCATAGTCTAGAGGGTTGTAAACATACTCTACTGGAGGTGCAAAATTTAGGCGATTTACTGCATCGCGTAATTCTGCAGCCACTGAAATTATTCTAGATGTTCCGGTATCCTGCGGCATCTCAGATCTATTAGCGCAAACGCATTCCTGACCAATCGAAGAACAATAATATTACTTAAAGAATTTCAATTAAAGGCGAACAAAAATTACTGACTGCAACATTAATCGATATAAACAAATTCATTCGTATTTAGAAGAACACGACAAAAACCAATTAGAGCTTCAGTATGATTTTCAGACTGCGTCAAAAACTCACTGAAGTGCCTAGTTTCTTCTGCACTAGGCATTCGGCTCAAAATGTAACGATAGGTCAAACTTATTTGCTCAGGTATACTTTCCCCAGCTTCATGATACACGCGCTTAGCTAGTGCTTTAGCTTCCTCATTTACAAAGGCTCCATTAAACAATGAAAGCGCCTGAATCGGCGTAACTGAAGTACGACGACGCGGCCGCGACTCATCACAGACAGTGGAATCAAACGCCTGCATGAATGGCATATTAAGCGTTCGCTGCTGATAGATATATATACTACGCTTACGACCTTCCTGACCAATCTGGGCATCCCATTTGTTTTCAGAATATTTGACTGTTTCAGCAATATCACCAGGAAGTGGTGGGAAAATCGGCAAACCATAAAGTTCATTATTGAGGCGGCCACTGACAGAAAGCACATTATCCCTAATCGCCTCAGCATCAAGTCGACGTTGCTCAAACCGCCACCAAAGATCATTGAGAGGATCATTCTTCTGACCAGTTGTATTATTGATGAATGAAGATTGCCTGTAGGTGCTAGAAGTTAAAATCATACGATGCATGGCTTTTAGACTCCAACGGTTAGAAATAAATTCTCTTGCCAACCAATCAAGCAACTCGGGATGCGTCGCACCACCACTGAGCTTACCAAAATCACTTGGAGTTTTGACAATACCACGCCCAAAATGGCGATACCACAAACGATTCATCATTACTCGAGCAGTGAGAGGGTTATTCGAACTGGCAATCCAATTAGCCAAAGCCATACGACGGCTACGGGTTGGCCAACGTTTAAAAGGATCAAGACGAATTGCAGCAGGCTTGGTGTTGCCTGTCACGATACTCGGAAAACCGGCTTTAACTACCTTCCCATGATTATCATACTCGCCACGCAACTTAACAGTAGTAACCGGCACACCTGGTTCATAAGGTGGCCCAAAGGAATGACGAAGAGACATCGCCTGTGGACTAAGCCTTTTTAGATGTTGTTTCACAAAGCGGTCTCGGTTCTCGAGGCTATAAAATAAATCACGCTCATTTTTAGTAAAAAGATCATTTGAATAGTCATATACATGATCACGAAGCTTACGTCCACTTGCTGCAGCTGGATTGATGAAAGTGCCTACCATTGAACCTCCTCCCCCAACTTCAAAACCATATCCCTCACCGGTTTGAGCAGATGAATAAAGTACCACGAGCGTACCAGTCTGGTCGTTAACAAATTCAACTGAACCACTCTGGGATATTCCAGCACGCAAAAAACTATCATCAAAATACCATGCTGAGGCTTCACCTAAACGAGTTAATTTTGGTTGGCGACTAGGATCACTTTGCGTAAGCCTTGTTCCAGTTACTTTGTCTGTCCAAGAAAGAACACTGCTATTTTGGGGAGGATTAGGAGTCTCAGCATTAGCATCAAGATCAGAAGCATCTAGCCAGAAACGCAACCCATCAGTCGGGGGCTGAATCAGCTGCTCCTCTCCCTGATCATAAAGCTTTTGCTGCATATAACTGTGGAGTAAATCAATCTGATTTTTTTTCAAAGAATTACCATAAATCAGAATCTCGGCAACGGCTCCCTTGTGGCCTGCATTTTTTGGTTGGCCAGTGCCTTCTGTGTAATCTCCTATACTAATATAATCATGCTGCAAAAGGTCGCCATACCACTTACCACTATTAGAGCCACTCTTGCTTCCAAGAGATTTGGCTGGCTCTCCATCAGTTGAAAAAGTCCAAGACTTTCCATCAGTTGCTACAACCGAGTAATGCGGCTTGCCATCAGTGACATATGCAGTATCGAAAATGTAGTCATTTCCTAAACTGCCCCCGTAAACCTGGAGACCGAAACCTGCATTACTCTTGGCGATTCGCTGCTCAAACTTCTTGGTCAACTTGGCAAGTTTTGACTTGGATTCGCTCGCTTCTCTCTTAAGACGATCACGAATATCGTTGATTAGCTCATCTTCCCCGGGAAGATAAAATCGAGCTGGCAAAGGCCCTCCAATCTGAAATCCATCACCACGCAAAGGCGGTGGAATTTGAACTGTAGAGAAGAAAGCCTGCATACGATAAAAATCATCAATTGGTATAGCATCATATTTATGATCATGACATTGTGCACACCCCATAGTAAGACCAAGAAAAACCGAGCTAACTGTCGACGTCATTTCGCTAAGCAACTCATGACGAGTTTGGTCACCGCGGGGTTCGGTGAATGGAGCCAAACGTAAAAACGTCAATGCCACAGTACGTTCCGCATCCATCCCAGGCAGCTCGCCTGCTCCCATAATCTCATTGAACTCATCACCCGCAATCTGCTCACGAATAAACAAGTCATATGGCTTATCGGTGTTAAAGGAATTGATAACGTAATCACGATAGCGCCAAGCATGAGGCATATCGGGATCACCTTCATAGCCTGCAGTATCCGCGTAACGAGCAAGATCCAACCAATAGCGCCCCCAACGCTCACCATAGCGCGGGTCATTCAAAAGCTGATCCACCAATCTCGAATAAGCCATAGAACTACGATCATTAATAAAGGCTTCAACCTCGGTGGGTTCCGGAGGAACACCTAATAAATCAAAATATAATCGCCGTATTAGTATTTGGCGTTTAGCCAACGGCGCAGGTTCAATATTTTTCGCTTCGAGCTTGGAGAGAATAAAGGCATCAATTGGATTACTAACCCAATTGGTATTGGTTACCTCAGGAGGCAGAACACTTGCAACAGGAGTAAATGGCCAACGTTTAGGAGCTTTATTGGCAATAATCTCCTCCCCTTGACTAACGATAGTCAAAATCAAAAATACCAGTACTGTGAGGCATTTTTGCATCTATATCTTCAAAATCCACAGAAAATTAAGCTCGTCGATAGGTGAATGCAACAAGCTCTTTAAATAAAACAAACTGAATTTGGAAATATCAACAAGACAATAAATTTACGGCATTGAATATCAGGACCAATTGAGTACGTTCCCCTCCACGTGGATTCTTTCTTTAAGAGTATTTGGCGATTGTTTTTTCTAGGGATGGCCTTAGTCATCGGATCACCACAAGGACAAGCTGTCACCTTATTTGAATATGAAGCATCATGGAAATTGTGGCGTGGAAAACGTCCTCCAACAAAACCGGATTACTTGGAATGGACTAAGGTGAACTATGACGCCTCAGAATGGGAAATAGTAGACACTCCAGTTTTTTTCGGTGAGAAAGTAGAAACTGGCACAGAACTCACCGATATGAAAAACAAGTATAACTCGTTTTTCTTACGTAGAAAATTTGATTGCCCAAATCCTGAAAACATAACATCCGCAATCCTGCGGGCAAAAGCAGATGACGGTTTCGTTGCTTATATAAACGGCATTGAGGTTGTACGTTACAATGTCGAGGTAGAGATACCTAAATACAATAGCAGAACATTATCTGCGGCACCTGAACCACTACAGTTTCGAAACCACGAACTGGCCAATTTTAATTCGGTACTAAAGAATGGAGAGAATACAATAGGCATCATTGTCCTCAATCAACGCCGGACAAGCCCAGACATTTTTTTTGATGCAAAATTAACTGTAGTTTCAGACGAAAATATATCTCCAAAAATAATCTCCACCGAACCTGCTAGTGGATTAATCTCCAATATGGACAATGTGACTGTAAATTTCTCTGAACCAGTCCAGGGATTAGAAGCTTCAGATTTACTCGCCAATGGAGAACCAGCCATCTCTGTCGAAGGATCCGGCAAATCATGGATCTTTGAATTTGCCGACATTGATTATGGAAAAGTGCAGCTTTCTTGGATTAAGGAACATGGAATCACCGACCAGGCGCTCAAACCAAATGCATTTAATTCATCTGCAAAGGGCAATAACCGGATTTATAACTTTGTCGATGGAAATCCACCTTATATAAAACGCACCAATCCTCCAACGGGACTCACTGTTAAATCACTCGATACTATAGAAATTGAATTTAATATGCCTGTAACAGGCGTAAATGCAGTAGATCTGTTAATAAATAACGAGCCAGCTGAAACGATCGAACAACTCAATGATAGTCGATATTTAATCAAGTTTAATAAAATAACATCCGGAAAAGTTAATATTAACTGGGCCGGGAACACCGGCATCATTGGTAAAAATGCTTTCAAAAAAAAATACCACCCAGTTGGGTGGTATTATCTCGTAGATGCCAACGCACCTCCACCTCCTCGAATTGTTATTACAGAAATTATGTATCACCCGATTGAGGAACCTGAGTTTGATCGAAAGGGAAGACCCTTAATGGACCTCTCTGAAGATACCCATGAATTCATTGAACTCCACAATTTCAGTCAAAAGAACGTCAATTTAAGTAACTGGCGAATAAGCGGTGGTATTGACTTTGCTTTTCCACAAGGAACAACAATCGAGAGCGGTGAATTTTTAGTTTTAGCCAAAGATCCAAATCGCTTGAAAAGCATTAAGGAATATCAGTTAACCGGAAAAAAAGTCCTTGGACCTTATGAAGGAATACTAAGTAACAACGGCGAACGAATACGCGTTGAAAATTCATCTGGCAACACCGAGGACAGTGTTAATTATTCTTCTCAATTTCCTTGGCCTATTGGAGCGGACTCCATCGGAGCCGGACCAAAGTGGACAGGTATTGACCCAATGGATTATCAATATAGAGGCAGTTCACTTGAAAGAATTAACTTTTCATTATCCGGAGACAATCCAGCCAATTGGACAGCATCTCCTCTAGAAAAGAATGCCACACCTGGAATGCCAAACCATATAGCCAGAAAACAATCTATACCGCTTCCCATTGTAACCTCGCTAAAAGCTGTAAACCGAAAAGGAAGCAGGATCATTAACAAACTCGATACCGTCAAAATAGAAGCCAAGCTTAGCGAAAACAAAATGCTTAACGGCATGATCATAGAATATTTTTATGACAATCTAGAGAAGGAAGGCGAAATCGTCGTAAAAGACGAAATGAAATTAACTGAAGGTGTATGGACACATATACTGCCAAGAAAACCGGATCGGACACTGGTGCGATATCGATTTCTTGCAGATTTTGGAAATGGAATGGAACGCATTTCTCCCAGATTCGGCGATCCATATGAATGGCATGCTTACTTCGTAATGCCAAAAACAACTGGTTCAAATAAATATTTTGAACTCCTGATACCAAGAAAAGGCTTAAGCCAGCTTACCAAAAACATGGCAGCTAATCCACGCAATGGCTACCGCCCAGCCAAAAACATAAAACCAAGAGGACCTTGGAACGATACAGTCCATGGGATCCTTGTTCATGATGGAGTTGTACGGGATATTTATGCACGATGGAATGGAAGTTTTTTTAGACGGAGCAGTGGGCGCAATTCATGGAAAGTTCGACTTCCCCGTTATAATCGGTTTGAAGGGCAAAGTGACCTCATGTTTACAGACAAAGACAACGTCACCATAGCAGGACATGCTCTTTATAGAGAACTGGGCTTGCCAACCTCGCACACCGAATGGGTGGATGTTGCCATAAATAAACGAAAACTCCGCCGTTTAATGCTAGAAGATCACAATGACCGAATGCTTGAAAAATATCATGAGGATCAAGTCAATCGAAATCCTGGCTCCGAGCTTGAACCAAATGGACACATTTTCAAATCAAGCGGTATCCTTCAAAACGCAGGCCCATACGGCAGAGGAGATGGCAGTAAATTACCGCCTCGTGATGGATGGTCATCACTTCAACGTTACGAATGGATTTACTCTTCCAAGAATCAAGACTGGAAAGGACACAGCGAGTTAGAGGAACTAATCGACGGACTTGCAAAATACAAAAACAATCGCACTCAGATACGGAAATGGTTTCAAGAAAACTGGGATATGAAAGCCCTAATGGATTACATAGCGGTACGCAACTGGATGGGTACATGGGACGATACCGTTCACAACTTTTATCTCTGGCGCAGAGCAGACGGGCGCTGGGGAATGCTGCCTTGGGATTTCGACAACGACATGCAATCTGGTTATATAAATAAATCTATCTATATCGGGGAAGCTGGTAATTCACATACAACTCATGGAACCCATGTCATAAAGGATGCTTTCTTCAAGGCGTTCCGAACAGAATACAAAGAACACCTATATCATTTAAACAACACTTTACTCACGCCAGACAACCTCAAGCGTATTGGCTTAACAAGCTACGTAACATATGCGCGTGGACGACAAGCAAGTATCAACAAACAATGCGCCTCTGTGAAAGTACCCGCTCAGCCTAAAGCTATAAAACTAGCTGGCGGCAACTCGGTATACGCACCGGCTTCCATGGTTGTATCTGCATTTGAGTCTGAAGAAAAAAATGCGAAGCATACCAGTACGATATGGTCCATCCGATCCTCGGAAGGTTCATTTACCTATCCAGTCTATAAGACTGAGACCAAAGAAAACCTCACCGAAATGCCGGTACCGTTTGAACTATTAGAGTTCGGCCGCACCTATTATTGGCAGGCAACTTTTGTTGACAATAAAGGACGTAAATCTCTACCCGCGACTGGAGCCAGTTTCCGATATGGAGGCCATGCTAAAGTTGTAAGTCTTATTGAATTAAATGACACGGAATGGAAATACAACGCAGATGGAGAAGACCTAGGTTTGGATTGGCGAAAAAATGACTACGACGACTCTACTTGGTCGAGTGGAAAGACCTTCATTGGCCGGGCTACATCTCGGCAAAAACACAAAATGACCACAACCCTAAAAATGGGACCTCGGACATTTTATTTTCGTAAAGCATTCGGTTTCGACCACCTAACAACTGGAGCTGAAATACAACTCCAATACTTAGTAGATGATGGTGCAGTATTTTATTTAAACGGCAAAGAGATTCATCGAGTTAACATGAAAGAGAGAGGATCTATCCGCTATACTACACGCGCATCAAGCTCTGTTCGGGACGCCGATTTTAGTGGATTGATACAATTATCCGGCAAAGAACTTCAACAGGGCGAAAACATACTGGCCGTTGAAGTTCATCAATATTCTACAAACGACAGTGATCTAGCCTTCGGAAGCAGCTTGAGTGCCACTATTGAAAAACTACCCGATGGAATTATTCTCAACGAATTAATGGCCGCAAATCGAGGTTCAATTTTAAACGAAAATACTAGCCCAGATTGGATCGAGCTATTCAATCCAACTAACCGCGATATCGATCTCGCTGGAGCAGGACTTGGAGATAATATCAAAGAAAAACCGACTTTTTTCTTTCCAGAAAAAACCATTCTTGCTCCTCGCGATTATATCATCGTCTGGTGTGATGAAGCCAAGGATCAGCCCGGCCTCTATTCTGGTTTTGCTCTTGATGCCGACGGACAAAAAGTCGCCCTTTGGTGGCCAACTGAAAATGGGTTAAAAATACAGGATGCTATAGGATTTGGCCCCCAGATTGATGATCTTTCTATTGGTCGCAGCCCCAATGGAATTGGACCATGGGTACTCAATAAACCCACGCCTGGAATGGACAATACTAATAAGCAACTGGGCAGTATGAACTCCTTATCAATCAACGAATGGATGGCTCGTCCAGAGAATGGCAATGACTGGTTCGAAGTTTATAATAAATCCTCACAACCTATCTTACTTGAAGGTTTAAAGCTCTCAGATGATCCAACACAACCAGGCAAAACCGTTATGCCCCCACTGTCATTCATCGCCAGTAAGGGTTTCATGAAATTCATCGCCGATAATTCACCTGAAGACGGCCCAAACCACAGCAATTTCCGACTTAGTGGTCAAGGAGAAATAATCATACTTACCGATACCAGTGATAAAACCATAGACTCAGTTTTGTTTGGCGAACAAACTCGCGGCATATCCGAGGGTCGATACCCAGATGGTAACCAATCTATAACCTCTTTCCCTAACACTGCTACACCTGGGCAATCTAATCTTGTGATTGGAGATAACGACGACGACGGACTACCAAATCTTTGGGAAAACCTCTACGGACTAAATCCCAACGACCCTTCCGATGCCCAGCAAGACAAAGACAGCGATGGACATAATAACCTTGAGGAATTCTTGGCTGGCACTCAGCCGAACAATGGATCCAGCGTACTCATGCTAGATTTTATTTCTCATCACACAACCATGTTATTATCATTTGAAGCAAAATCTAATCGAACCTATATTCTTTGGAGTGCAACCGATGTTGCTGGAGAAAATTGGTTTGTGGTGAAACAATTTGAGCCTCATTCAGAAAACCGGGAAATCACCTACGAGATCCCTACTGAACAATTAAATATATCCAGAGGATACTATCGATTAACTATACCGGAAAAAATTGACTAAATTCTGATTAAAAAAATTGATTATTTAAGAACACTCAACCGAGCTTGAGTTTATTATTTTCGCGGCTAAAATACGCCGCACTTCCCATGGACGGAATGATCGCAAAGATCAATTCATTCGAGCTTGAATTTATTATTCCTGCAGTTTTATTGGTTATAGCAATATTTCCTTTCCTGCGCACAGCAAAACGCTCGCAAGCTATTGGCTTAGTAAGCTTACCTATCACACTTGGACTAGTACTGGGATATGTAAAATATAATAATGATTGGATAAAGGACAAATCGAAAGAGACTCTTATTGCTTCCACTCCTTCCCAAACGAGTATCTCCTCACCTTTCAGCTCCAACACCTATACTTCATCACAAACTTGCCGCGCATGTCATCCCGGAGAATACGATACTTGGCACAAGAGTTATCACCGCACAATGACACAATTAGCAAAACCAGAAGCGGTATTAGCAGAGTGGAGCGGGACTAAGCTCCAATATGGAAAAGCACAATTACAACTAGAGAAAAAGAAAGATGAGTATTGGGTAAAAACGTTACGACCTGACGGGAGTGAGCAAAGCAGACAACGCATGACAATGACTACTGGATCGCATCATCTTCAAGTTTACTGGCTCGGAGATGTGAATGGCAATCTACAACATCCTTTCCCTTATGGCTGGTTAGTTTCCGACAAAAAATGGGCCCCGGTCGAGGATACATTTTTACGAGACCCAAAGAGTGATCCACCAAATGCAAAATGGAACAATGTATGCATTGAATGCCATGCAGTCGCAGGAAAACCTCGAGTCATGGCCTCAAAGACAGGCGTGCGTACTGCAAAAACCGAAGTTGCCGAGTTAGGCATTTCTTGCGAGGCATGCCACGGGCCAGCAAGGGAACACATTTCACACTATCAAAATCCTCTCAATCGATACAAAACCAAAGACGAAACAACAGTAGCTCATGGGATAATCAATCCAGACACCAGAAAGATTAATCACCGAAAATCAACACAGATTTGTGGTCAATGCCACTCTTATCAGTACACACCCAATAGAATGGATCGATTCAATAACGGTCCAAAATTTTTACCTGGAGGAGAACTAAACGCATCAGCAAATACAATCGTAGTCAAGCCCAGCTCATTCATGGATATGACATCAAAGTCAACAAATGACATAAAACAATTTACGGCAAAACACGGACACCCATATCCCGGAAAAAAATGGCTGATTGATCGATTTTGGCCGGATGGAATGGTTCGTGTAACCGGTCGAGAATATAATGGACTGCTTGACACAGCATGTTTTCAACAAGGCACAATGTCCTGCCTCTCCTGTCACTCGATGCACAGTTACCACGATCGCAATAATCAGCTTGCCCCAAAAATGGAATCTAACGAGGCATGTTACAAATGCCATGAAAATTTTCGCGAAAACTTGACTGAACACACACATCACGCCACCGATTCATCTGGTAGCAACTGTTATAACTGTCACATGCCTCACACTACATATGGACTACTCAGTGCCATTAGAAGCCATCAAATCGATTCGCCAAATGTAGCTACACAATTAAAAACTGGTCGCGTCAACGCCTGCAACTTGTGTCACATTGATAAATCACTTCAGTGGACTAATGAAAATCTAACCAAATGGTATAACCACGATACAGCAGAACTTACTGAGGATGACCAAAAAGTTTCTTCTGTCCTTAAGATGTCGATTATGGGCGATGCAGGACAACGTGCCATATCAGCATGGCACATGGGCTGGAAGCCAGCACGTGAAGTCTCTGGGAACAATTGGCAATCCGGCTGGTTATTACGTGGAATGAATGATTCTTACTCGGCTGTTCGCTATATCTCCTACAAGGCCTTAATCGCTGATCCACGTTTAAATGAAATCGAATTCGACTACACAGGATCCTTGACCAAGCGCACAGAACAAATCCAGAATGCAAAGGACATCTGGATGAAGCTACTTCTGAATCAGGATGAGTTTATACCTAAAGACGAGCTGTTAGTCGATGACCAAGGCAAACCAATTGAAGCAAAAGCAAAATATTTTGAATCCAAACGTAACAACCAACCAATAACCCTGCAGGAATGAGCAAAAATAAACCAACCCGACGAGAACGTAGTGAACTACAAACTCAATCCCCACAATCTAAGCCAACTTCCACGACAATATCAAAACCCTCCGCTGAGGAACGGCGACATTTACAATTCGGCTGGTGGTCTCTCTTTGTATTTGTTTGTCTAGGCATCTTACTTGAAGCATTTCTTGCTTTCAGAACGGGTTGGTACATGAACAGCGGAGACAACGAAACACATAGACTGATGTTGAGACTTGGTCACGCCCACGGGACATTTTTGTCTCTGGTCAATATAGTATTTGCCACCACATTGGCACGAATGAATCTACCAGAAAGTACTCGTCGGTTATCATCCCGATGCATAACCGCTGCCACATTACTTATCCCAGGGGGATTTATTCTTGGAGGTGTCTTCAATCATGGTCCCGAACCAGGCTTGGGTATCATTCTACTCCCGATAGGAGCTCTGCTACTTCTTTTAGCACTCTTCAATCTGGCAAAAGGACTAAATTCAAAACATTCAGGCAAATAAATAAGAAATCATCTCTTTTGCCATCTAATACACGTATACAAACTCGGAGGTCACTTTGGCCACATTTTGCGATCAAATCGGAGGCAGGTGTGATGAAAGTGGGTTGTTCTGATGGATCTTACTAGCGTCTGGTAAAGTAGTCTGACGACACGATCTCCAACAAAATGTCTCGCAGCCTGAAGTTCGTATTAGCGGACTGCTCGTAGAGCTGTTCAATATGCTCACGGTCGAGAAAGTTGAGCTCACGAGCCATTGCATAGGACAACATGTTCTCCACGAACGCTTTAGAAAACCTCTCTTTGTCTTCCATCAGAATTGCCTTCAGACCTCGGGGGCCTTCGAAGGCTCGGCCGTCCATATGGACAGTTCTCGCATCCACTGGAAAAGGTTCACCATTCTTATTGCCCTTTGGGGCATAGTTGCTCACGTCAGTATATTTGTCCCTCCAACGTCCTATTACGTCAAAGTTCTC
>JAYZHR010000024.1:0-8309 GCA_036166355.1 Verrucomicrobiota bacterium
ATTCATTCGAATCACAAGGAAGTGGCAGAGTTACTGATTTCCAGAGGAGCAGGTGTTAATGCTAAGAATTGGTGGGGTAGGACTCCCTTGTTTTTTGTCAATCGCTCCCTGGATCTAGTTGATTTTCTAGTTGAGAATGGAGCAGATATTGACGTCAGAGATTCAACAGGTTCAACACTTCTTCATTATGAATCGTTGCGTCAAGGGCCAAGCTTCGGTGGGCGTCCTCGTCCCTCTATTGTTGCTGTTGAGCTTCTTAGGCTAGGGGCAAATGTTAATATACGTGATGATAATGGTTCAACCCCACTAGATTGGGCTTACAGTATGCGCCGAATGCAGAATGTTTATTTACTTTTAGATAATGGAGGAAGAAAGGGTGAAGATGAACTTCAGCATCAATTAAATCTACTTCAGCAATCATTTGCAAAGCTTCAACATTTAATTATCCCTGATGACGATAACCAATCAATTAGCCAAGCATCTATTGAAAAGCTTCAAGGAGTGTTTGTTTTGAAAGGTGAAAAGGGAAAAGATTATGATGTTGAATATCATCATGGGGATAATAATTGGAAGCTGCTAAAGAGGTTGAGGCTGGCTTCAAAGCGTCAGCTTTTTATAGATTCAAGCAGCTATGATGAAAAACGTTTTTATCGGGTTAAACTTGCTGAATAAATTTAATCATCTGAAATGAAGTTAATAATGACTTTTGTAATTGTGTCTGTGTTCTTGTCAGGGTGTACCACCTGGGAGGCGAAGCTTGATCAACGATTGAAATGGAAAAAGTTCAGGAATGAATCTCCAGACTCAAAAATGACTCCGTTTAATAAATGGCCGCCTGAGCAATAATTGTAAATTAGTTATACTATTTTTTTTCTAATAGTTTGTGATGTTTTCTGTGAAGAAGATCCATATAGCATTAATCTTATTAATACATTTAGTTGGTTGTGGAGGTTCATCTATTCATGATGCTGTGGCAACTGGTGATATAAAATTCGTTGAATTACGCTTGATTGATGGTGAAGATGTTAATTTAGGAGGAGGATCTTCTCACGATGGGAAAACGTTGTTAGCTATCGCTTCCGCTAATGGGCATAAAGAAATTGCTGAGTTGCTCATTGGTAAAGGAGCCATTGTTAACCGAAGTAGCGGTTCGTTGGGTTGGACTCCTTTGCATTATGCAGTTTGGGGTAGTCATAATGAGCTGGTTAAAGTTTTAATTTCCGGTAATGCAGATGTGAATATCAAGGATGTAAACGGTGCTACACCTTTGCATTATGCTTCTTTTGATAGCTCTATTGAAACAGTTAAATTATTAATTGAAAAAGGTGCGAATATTAACGAGAGAAACATTGAACAATGGACTCCGTTGCATTTTGCGGCAAAGAGGGATCACATGGGTATTGTGGAATTGATAATTGAAAAAGGGGGGGAAATTAATCCTAAAGATAGTCAGGGCAGGACTCCTATTGACTATACTTTTTGTTGTGGAGGAGCTGGGACAAGAATAACTGATTTTCTTCGTGAGCATGGGGCGAATACCGGTGAAGAATTGAAATCTGAAGTTAAATAAGCTTTTTTTTTTATTTAATGTCGTTCAAGTTCTGTTCCGGCGAGGGTCGGAGTTCATGTACTGCGTTTCTGGCTTATTTTAATAACAAGTTATGTCTAAATCAGCAGATTCAAAGAGTTGGTTCCCGGATTGGGTTTCTATACTTATGCTCATCCTATGGCCAGTGCCGCTTATTATAGTGCTGCTTATTTGGAGTTAATTCTTCATTATTATGTTTCATATTCTAGGAGGTTCGTCTGCAGGGCGGTTTTATTCATTGACGCGTGACTGGTTAGTGTTGGAGTCTTCGTCCGTGAACAAGTTTCCAATTATAATTCTATTTGTCGTGTTGTCTGCGTCATTATGTTTTGCTGCGGACAAGAAATATAAGTCAATATTTAATGGCAAAACACTGGATGGCTGGACTCAACGAAATGGTACTGCTACATATCGGGTTGAGAATGGGGCTGTAGTAGGTAAAACTAATGAAGGCAGTCCTAATTCGTTTCTTTGTAGTGATAAGGAATATGGGAATTTCGACCTTAAATTTGAAGTAAAGGTTGATGATAAGCTTAATTCAGGTGTTCAGATCCGTTCCCAAACAAAAGGAGGCCCTAAAGGTCGTGTCAATGGTCCGCAAATAGAAATAGAAGCCAGTGGTGAAAAGGGTGCTGAGGCTGGCTATATTTACGGTGAGGCTGCTGGAGGTTGGATGACAGCGGCTAAAGATCTTAAACCTCACAAGCATTTTAAAGATGGTAAATGGAATAAGTATCGTGTTTTGGCTAATGGCTCGAATATTAAGGTATGGATTAATGGGGCGCTAATATCTGATCTAAGTCATGAAGAGAAATTTAAAAGTCACCCTAAGGGTTTTATAGGTCTTCAAGTTCATAGTATTGGAAAAGGTACTGGCCCTTATGAGGTTCGTTGGAGGAAAATTAAACTTAAGGAGCTTGATTGATCTTTCTGGCTAGATAATTTTTAACACACAGAATTTAATTTCGTGTGTTTTTTTTTGCTGATTTATCTACAATTGGTTTAATCCTATCAGTTTTTGATGAAGTTAGTTTTATGTGTTTTATGTTTGGGTTTAGTACAGCTGAAAGCTAGTCCTAAGCCTAATTTCATTGTCGTGTTCTGTGATGACCTAGGCTATGCGGACATAGGCCCATTTGGGGCTAAGAATAAAGCGACCCCGCATCTTGATCGTATGGCTAGAGAGGGGATTAGGCTTACTGATTTTTATTCTACCTGTTCGGTTTGCACTCCCTCACGTGCAAGCTTGATGACAGGTTGTTATCCAAGACGCGTGAACATGCATGTAGATGAAGGTGACTTGTGTGTTCTTTTTCCATCTGCTCGAAAAGGACTTAATCCTGATGAGGTGACTGTTGCTGAAGTGTTGAAGGAACGAGGATATGCAACAATGTGTATAGGTAAATGGCATCTAGGCGATCACCCGAAATTTATGCCTACGAGTCAGGGGTTTGACCATTATTTTGGCATTCCTTACAGCAATGATATGAACCGAAAAAATGTACCATTGCCACTGGTACGTGATTTAACAGTAATTAGGGATAGCGTGCAAAAGGACACTACAATAACAAGTCTATATACGAAAGAGGCTGTAAGTTTTATTAAGGCAAATCATAATAATCCGTTTTTTCTTTATTTGCCTCATACTGCTGTGCATTTACCTTTAGTGCCGGGTGATCGATTCAAAGGGACTAGCGAAGATGGCCGTTATGGGGACTGGGTGCAGGAAATTGACTGGTCGATGGGCGAGTTGTTTAAGGCGTTAAGGGAAGTGGGTATTGATGAGAAGACGCTCGTTCTTTTCACGAGTGATAATGGGTCGGCCCGCGAAAAGCAGGGAAGTAATTTGCCGTTACGCGGGCGTAAGGGACGTACGGATGAGGGGGGTATGCGTGTTCCGTGCATTGTTAGATGGCCGGGTAAAATTCCAGCTGGAACTACCAGTGATGCAGTTATTAGCACACTGGACGTATTGCCTACATTTGCGAATTTATCTGGGGCTAAATTGCCCGAGAACAGGGTGATCGATGGTGAGAATATTTGGTCAATTTTGAGCGGAGGGTCCAATGATGATCTGCGTGAAGCCTTTTTTTACTATCAAATGGATCAATTACAGGCGGTTCGTTCTGGCGACTGGAAGCTCTTTGTGCCGCTAAAAAGCAAGAAGCGAAATTGGGGTAACCCAGAGGGGGTTCAGCAATTAAAGCTCTTCAATCTGGCGAATGATATTCACGAAGACAGTAATGTTGCAGATCAGAATCCTGAGATAGTAAAGCAATTGCTCCTTTACGCTGAATCCGCACGTGCTGATCTTGGGGATGTTGGTCGTGAGGGTAGCGGCCAGCGAAAGGCAGGCTGGGTGAATACCCCGTCTCCAAGATTATTGAAAAGGTAGCTTGTTAAAACTAAGTGAGTCCTCTGGTTGCTTTAGTTGGGTTTTCCAGTACTGCAAAATCGTTGGAAGTTGCATTCGCGAAGGATGGATTGTTTGCAACTTCAGCGAATACCTCCGAGTTAAGATAGTTTTGCATGGCTTCTTTTGACTCCCAAAAATACACACCACCGTATGTATTTGTTTCCTCGTTTGAAAGCCAATGTTTTGAAATCAAACCCGGTAGTTCTGCAAATGTCTGTGAAATTTCGTTGCAGGCATTGGAGTACTCTTGGTGTGATAATCCGTTAAGGTTGAAGTTGATTATTTGGATGTGCATAAGCGACATGCTGGATAATTAAACACATCAGTCAAGGCTGTTATTTGTTGGTTAATTATGTGTCTTCAAAAATGCGGCTAGCTTTACTAGTGCCTTGGCTCGGTGGCTAAGCTTGTTTTTGATCGTTGGACCAAGTTGTGCGAAGCTTTTGTCATATCCGTCCGGTATGAAAACGGGATCGTAGCCAAAGCCGCTATCTCCGATTTCAAGTGCATTGATTCGTCCACGACAAACACCTTCGAAAGTTCTGATTTCAGATTGTTTGATGTTGGTTAGTGCTAGAACACAGCGGAATTGAGCTCCGCGGTCTGGTTCTGCTATCCCTGTCAGTTTTTTAAGCAATTTTGAAATGTTTTCTGAATCGGAAGAATTCCTGTTGGTTGTTGTAGAAGCATATCTCGCAGAATGAATCCCGGGTTTGCCATTGAGTATGTCAACTTCCAAGCCGGAATCGTCAGCAAGAACATAGTTTGATTCTGGGTTATGATCTTTTGAATTTTTATTTAGCCAGTATGCAATTTCATTGGCTTTCTTTTTTGCGTTTTCAATGAAGGTGCTACCATCTTCTTCAACTGATGGAGCATTTGGAAATTTAGTTAATGTTTGAATATTGAATTTGTTACCGAGAATTGTAGATATTTCATCAGCTTTATGGTTGTTGTGGCTTGCGATGACTATAGTATCCATGAATTTAATTAATTATTTCCTTCTAGTTTTTCAAAACCTTCTTCTATAAATGTAGTGTTTTGAATGCGGGCTAATCTTGAGTACAGGCCATTTTTTTCAACTAGTTCATCATGTGATCCTTGTTCAATTATGCTCCCGTTTTTTAGTACTAAAATTTGGTCAGCATTTCGTATTGTGCTAAGGCGATGTGCTATTACAAAGCTAGTTCTTCCCTTCATTAATCTTTCTAGTGCTTGCTGAATGAGTCTTTCAGTAGCTGTATCAACGCTGGCAGTAGCTTCATCCAATATAAGGATAGGGGAGTTTTTTAGTAAGGCTCTTGCAATACTGATTCGTTGTTTTTCTCCAACGCTAAGCCTTACACCGCGCTCTCCCACTTTTGTGTCGAATCCGTCAGGCAGTTCATTGATGAAATTGTCACAGTTTGCTGCTATTGCAGCTTCTGTTATTTCCTTTTGACTCGCTTCAAGGTTTCCGTATGCAATGTTTTCCCCAACCGTGCCATTAAATAAGAAAGGTTCTTGGCTTACTATTGATATATTTGTTCGTAGTGATTTTAAGGAGATTTTTGATATGTCTTGTCCGTCGATTGTAATTACACCTTGGTTTGTTTCATAGAAAGCCGGCAATAGGTTAATCAAGGTGGATTTTCCAGCACCTGTTGGACCTACCAAGGCAATCATTTGCCCAGGCTCTGCTAATAGGTTGATGTTCTCTAGGGTGGCTTTGTCTTTGTTATAGTTAAAATGAACTCCGTTGTATTTTACCTCGCCATTAACTTTAACAGGGAGGGAATGGTTGTTTTCTGAATTTTTGCGTTCCTCTGTGGAGTCAAGTATATCAAATACCCTTTCACCGCCGGCTCGGGCAGATTGTAGCATTTGGTTTAGTCCATGTAGTTTGCTTATTGGCTCATAGAACAGGGCTAGGTAAAAAAGAAATGCTACCAATTCTCCCACACTCATTTGATTATCCATAATTAATCCTCCTCCAACCCATAACACTAAACCTGTTCCGGTTGCTGCGACGAAGCTCATTGATGGATTGTAAAATGCCCAGGCTCTCATGATTGTTAGAGTTCCTTGTCTCATTGCCTCAGCTCTTTCAGTAAAACGTTTGTCCTCATGCTGCTCACGACCAAACGCCTTGATTTCTCGGACCCCTTGCAGATTGTCCATCAGTAGTGAATTCATGGCACTAGCAGCTTGTCTTTGTTTTCGGTATCTCTTGTGTGCTGTCAGTGTATACCACATTGCCCCAATTATAAGTAGTGGGATAGGAATCATTGCTACCCCGGCTAACATTGGATTGGTGGCAAATAAAATTGCTAGTACACCAATAATGCTAATGATCGAAACTGTTCCTTGTTCGGTTCCGTCGATCAAGAGGCGTTCGACAGCATTGACATCTTCAATGACGCGGGTCATGAGGTCGCCGGAGGCTCTTTTGTCATAGTAACCTACTGGTAATCTTTGAAGTCTCGCATAAACTTCACGTCGCATATCAAATACCACATTTTGTTCGAAGTGGTTATTTACTTGGATTCGAATACTGTTGAATAAATCTCGAAGAAAGAATGCGCATATTAGTATTAGGATAGCTGTATTAAGCTGACTGGTGTCACCCTTGTATATAACATCATCGATAATATATTGTGTAAGCCTTGGAAATGCGAAAGCGCAGAGCAATGATAGCACGGCGCAGGCGATTGTTGCCAAGGCCAGTCCTTTATAAGGCCAAAGGTATGAGCTTACACGGTGTATAATTTCTGTTGTAGAACGTTTTTTTGCTGAAAATGAAGGGTCGTTCTCTGTTAAGTGATCTTGGCTCGACATGTATATTTCGATTGCAGGTCGTTAAAAGCGGCAAGGTTTTTGCGATGCAGTTGGAGAACTTTCAAGTATGACTTTCATTTAATCTCACTTTTTTGTTTTCAGAAGGAGGTTTATTTCATCCAATCAGGGGATGCAACGTAGGGAATTTATTTGTGCATCTACGGGGGTTCTGTTAGGCGCTCCACTTCTTGTGAGGGGTGCTAAAAAGAAGATTCGAATTGGCCAGATTGGCACCGGTCACTCACATGCTTCTGGAAAACTTGCCGCAATTCGTAATCTTTCAGAGGATTTTGAGTTAGTGGGTATTGCTCAACCTAGGGAGGAGGCGGAAAAAAATATTCCTCAAAGCGGAGTATATAGTGGTATTAAGAGGATGTCAGAAGAAGAGTTATTGTCTACTGCAGGATTGGATGCTGTTGCAATTGAAACTGAGGTTCCGGGCTTAGTGTCTGCGGCAAAAAGAGCCGTGAGTGCTGGGTTGCATATTCACCATGACAAACCAGGTGGAATTAATTTTACTGATTTTCAAGATCTAATCAATTTAGCCAGACGTAAAAAACGTATTGTGCAAATGGGATACATGCTTCGTTACAATCCTGCGTTTACATTTATGTATCGAGCTGTAAAGGAAGGTTGGCTAGGTGAAATAATGGAAGTCGATGCAATGATGGGCAAGATGGCATCGGCTTCTCTGCGTAAAGAATTGGCACGTTATCCTGGTGGGGGTATGTTTGAATTAGCATGTCATTTAATTGATTCGGTTGTTTTTGTGCTTGGCAAGCCAAACGCAGTTAAGGCCTTTAATCGAAATTCACAAGGTGATGAAGTTCAAGATAACCAGCTTGCAATCTTGGAATATGAAAAGGCGACAGCAGCGGTTCGTTGTAATCATCGCGATCCTTTTGGTTTTTCAAGAAGGAGATTCCAGATTGCCGGGGATCAGGGTGTAATTGAAATTCGCCCAATGGAGCCTGGTAAAAGTTTGGTTTTAAGTCTCGTTAAATCTGCAGGTGGATATAATCGCGGTACTCAAACTGTAGAACTTCCTGGGAGAAAGGGAGGTCGATACGATGGAGAGTTTGTTGATCTAGCGAGAGTGATAAGAGGTGAGAAGAAGTTTGATTGGTCTTATGATCATGATTTAGCAGTACAGGAAACATTGCTGTTAGCATCTGGTATGCAGCTTAAATGAGATTTTTTATATATATAATTATTTCTGTTTTGCTGGTGTTTTTGATTGGTTGTCGATCGAGGCCTGAAGGCGTTGACTATGATCAGTGGAAAGAGGCCCTTAAAGCTCCTCGAGCTACGTCTGCGCGTAATGTGCTAGCTCCTCCGGGGTTTGAGGTTGATTTGATTCGAACCGCGACCAAGGAGGAAGGCTCATGGGTTAGTTTGGAATTTGACGGCAAAGGTAGATTGCTTGTTGGCCGTGAGGGTCCTGGAATTCTTAGAATGACGTTGCCCAAGGGTCGTTTTGGTCGAGTT